>CAZANS010000421.1:0-2301 GCA_964486565.1 uncultured Victivallales bacterium | reverse complement strand
CTCGTCGTCATGAGCAAGGGATCATTCCAGATCAAGGAGAAAACCCGGTCCGGCGACATAACACCCTTCGACGCAAGAAAAATACCCCCCAACTTCCAGCAGATGGACCTCGAGAGCGCCGTCCTGGCATACCGCACCGTCGGCACGGACTACGCACTCGACCTCGAGATGGCACAGCACAAGGCCGCAAAGCTCCTGCGCGCAAACATCAACAGGGTGCATCTGGCATCCGTCGTCTCCCAGGAGGGAAACCTGATCACACGCATGCTGGTCAACCTCACAAACATCGGCAATGAAAACTTCCTGAGGGTAAAACTCCCCGAGGGCAGCGCGGTATGGTCCGTTTTCATTGACCGCTTCCCGAACCAGTTCAACCCAGGGCAGGCTGTTGATGTCGCATACGAGGCCGGAAGCACCCTGGTACCGCTTAAACAAAACGCCGACACACCCCAGGAGATAGAAATCATATACTCAGTTCCCGCGGCGGAAAACTGGAGGGTCAAAAGCCAGATCTTCGAGGGCCCCGAGTTCGAGACACCACTGAACAACGTCACTTGGGACATGTACCTGCCGGAAGGCTTCAACTACACCTCTTTCTCCGGCACACTCGACCACGTCGGCATGAACCTCGTACCAATACCATACATCTCCACTCAGGACTACGACGACCAGACCAGGCAGCAAAAGGTCGTAAGGAAGGACAGGGCAAGACTCTGGCTCAGCAAGGCTAACGAGTTCTCCAGGACCGGCAAACGACAACTCGCACAGGACGCATTCAGAAACGCCTCAAATTTCGCTCTCGACGACACCGAGCTGAACCAGGACATCCAGGGACAGTGGGTGGCATCACAGCGCGAGGTGACCCAGGAACTCTTCATGAACCGCGCTCCCCGGCGCAACGACACCGAGCAGCAGGCCGTTGAAGCACCCTCGCAGCAACGCCCAGTGCCTGCAGGCGAAAGACAGACCGTCACATCCATCTCAGACAAAATCTTCCACCACCAGCAGGCCGCCGCATCGGAAGTCCAGCCGCTCATCTTCAATATCCCTCAATACGGCGAGAAAATTCAGTTCACAAGACGCCTCCAGATGGAAAGAAACGCCCCCATGGAAGTCACTTTCAAAGCCTCCCCAGCTTTCGAATGGAAAAAACAAAGCAACATATGGGCCGGAATAATGCTAACGCTGCTCTTCTCTGTCGCAATCGCAGCAACATCCAGCACAATCAAAAAAACAGCAGGATGAATAAGTATTGACCAAATGGCGGCAGATCCACAGCTCATCTGATTCGGCTATGACCCCGCGGCCGGCCAACGCCAACGCCGTCGTCGTTGGCCAAGAAGTTGTCGCTTCAACTTGCATTCCGCGCTCTCGGCAGTTATTATAGTGTGGTATATGGAATATCATGAGAGTTCAGAATGGTTTGACAGATGGAGGATTAATTCAGGGTCAGTCATGATGGAAGCAGGGTGTTTACATGCTAGTTAATTGGGGCGCTGTCATCTGTGCGATATTTTCCTTGCTGCTGATGTTTCTAAGCATTGTTGCAGTGGTCACAGCATTCGTCAGATGGGGGAAAAGTGCATTCTCTTCCAAGTTGACCATGGGTTGTGCAGCGCTGGGGTGTCTGTTGGGCTCGACATTTTGCAGCATCCTTTGCATCGTCTTGTTTTCATATTCCGGCGACGATGCGGCTTTCGCAGATGATGTGGATGCGAGTGTGGGTGATTACCTCACGCTGAACTCGGCTGAGCTGCATGACCTGGGAGCCGCTCTCTTCGCGGATGCCGTGGCTGAAAAAATAAGGATAAACTGTTCGAAGCAATTGAATACCTCGAAAAAGCTTGCGCTGGGAATCCCGACAGCAAAGAAATCACTGTTGACTTGGCTGATGCCTACATGGAAGCTGACTCCCCATCTCTCACTGCCATCGCCATCGCCCTGTATGAATCCCTGTTCGACTCCTTTGAAAACGACCCCCTGCTGGCCCGGATCGCGGCCGGGTACCAGCAACTCGGGAATTACGAAGCCGCCTACGCCCTATCCGAAAAACGACTGGAGTGCTGCCCCGAGAATTTGCGCTTGCCGGCGGCCATCCAGATGGGTCTTATCGCCATGTCCTCAGGCAAGACCGAACAGGCGGAATCCGCGGTTCTCGCAAATATCCAAAATCGCGGCGATGATCCTTCCTTGCGCCTGGTCCTCGTAACCTTGATGCAGGCCAGGGGAGACAAAGCAGGAGCTATGTCTGCTGTTGAACATATAATGGCAAGCGACCATGAAAACCCGACTGTCCAAGCC
>CAZANS010000420.1:0-2306 GCA_964486565.1 uncultured Victivallales bacterium | reverse complement strand
CTCGCATCCAAAATGGCAGGCCGCGCGGCCACGGGTAGTTTTGAAATTGGCTCAACTGTCATTTTTGAGATTTAACTGCTTCATTTAGGATCAAGGGATTCTCCATGCCCGTGTAAAGCGAAAAATGTTTTTTTTTGGATTTTAGATTGTTTTTCCATAACATGCAACGAAATTAGAGTATATTGGGGGGGGATGGTGTGAATTTTCAGGTTGAAAGGCGTTTGTGGCATGAGAGCGGCAAAGTATTTTTCTTTTTTTTGGAGGCTGCTGTCTTTGTGTTTGTGCGTATTCCTTTCGGGCTGCACGACGCTTCCTCCCGGCGAGCCTCCGCCTGCGGGGGAGCCGATCATATTCACCCTTCCCGCCGTTCAGCCGCCGGGACAAGACGATCCCACCGGAGCGGGAACAACGGCAGAGCTGCTCCCCGAGCCCGCCACGGGCAAGGATGCGGTGTCCTACATGCTCACTTCTCTTGCCATTCGCTGCAAACCTATCTCCACGCCGGGCAAGGACATCCCAGAGGTGTTGAACAGGTTTACCGCCGCTCACGAGTCGGTCAACGACCTTCAGATGGACCTTTGGCAGCGTCTGGTCAGAAACCGCATGATCAGGCCGGTGGGGGATCCACAGTCACCACACTCCTATATCCTCGCCGGCGAGATCGAGAGGCTTTCTGATGCCATTGACAGCAATGGGGAGATCGCTCCCTGGAGCTTCCTGTGGAGCATGCGCCTTGTCGAGAACTCCCCGGATGGCGCTGAAATATGGCGCGACAGCTTCGAGTTCAGGCACTGATCTCTCCCCCGATGTGCCACTAGCATCCTGCCCACCTGAGGCGGCATCAATGCAGGGGCAAGATGCCCCTGCCGCCTTGTGTTGTGCCATGGGCGTCCCGACCGCGGCGGCGGGGCATTCGCGCCAAAAGAGCCTGCGCTCCCAACGCGGTTCACGCGGAGTTTTGAAACTGGCTCTCGGGTATTCGCATTGTTCACTGTGAATGAGACGAGACTTTCCATGAGCCGTCATCTTCGGTGGCGAAGGAGAATTTCCATCGCACGGAAGGGCCTATGCCGGAGACGTGCTTCATGCTGCATTCAGCCTCGGCTTTGTCGTCTGCCACGTCAAGTTTCCTGATTTCGGCGACCTTCATGTCCATGTTCTTGTCGGCCAGATATGCGGTGATTGCGTGCTCGAAGGGGGCGGTGTCGTGAGATGCCTGCCGTTCCCCGCCGCACGATGACAAGAAGATTGTTGCCATAAAGGCTAGTGAAACACTAAGGGCTGAAATTTTCGTGTTCATTTTGTCTGCTCCAATTTAGAAAAACTTTTTTCTAGACCCGGATTCAGGATGTTGTTTTTGACACCAGCCATGCGATTCGTCTGCCGAGGTCCTCCATGTTCTCGATTCCCTCCTGGTCGGACTCGACCTGCCCGATGTCCCTCCCGATTCCAAGGTTCCAGTAGGTCGAGCCGGGGACTATCATGCCGCTGATAAGGAAGAAATGGTTTATGGAGTCGAATGCGTGTATTCCTCCGGCCCTGCGGACCGCGACCACGGCAGCGCCGATCTTGTTCTTCAGCAGGCTCCCGTTTGCACGAGTGACGTAGCCCACGCGGTCAATGAAGGCCTTCGTCTCGGATGTGACATCAGCGAAGTACGTGGGGCTACCGATCAGAATTATGTTCGACTCGACAGCCTTGGATATGTAAAGGTTCATGTCGTCGGCCCGGATGACACATTTCCCGTCAAGGGTCTCGCTGCACTTGCAGCAGGCTGTGCAGCCCCTGAGGGGTTTACCTCCAATCTGCACGAGCTCGGTTGATATTCCGTTTGACTCGAGCTGCGAAAGGACTTTTCGAAGAAGTGTCTCTGTGTTGCCTCCCTTGCGGGGGCTTCCGTTGAACGCAACTGCTTTCATTATTTAAACCCTCTTATGTTCGAGCACTATTGGATTGACTGGCAGACGGTTATGGCAGCGACGCCGAAGATGTCGTCGGCGGTGCAGCCGCGGGAGAGGTCGTTGAGGGGTTTTTTCAGTCCCTGCAGGATCGGGCCGTATGCCTTTGCCCCTGCGAGCCTCTCGGTTATTTTGTAGCAGATGTTCCCGGAATTGAGGTCCGGGAAGATCAGCACGTTCGCGCTGCCGGCAAGCGGGCTGCCGGGACATTTCTTCTTAGCCACAGCCGGCGTGATCGCGGCATCTGCCTGAAGCTCGCCGTCAACAACGATGTCGCAGCCGGAATCGGCAATCCGTTTCTTGGTCAGCTCGCATGCCTCCTTTATCTTCTCGAGAAGGGGATCCTGG
>CAZANS010000419.1:0-2323 GCA_964486565.1 uncultured Victivallales bacterium | reverse complement strand
CGGTTGGCTAATAGAAAAAAATGATCTCCAGGCTCTCAGACACGAAAGTCGGACAATACTATGAACATTTGCTGGATTTGCAGCGAGGCAGCTCCATACGCGAAAAGCGGCGGCCTCGCCGACGTCTCCGCCGCATTGCCAGCGGCTCTCGCACAGAAAGGACACAAGGTCTCGGTCTTCATGCCTTTTTACCCCCAGATCATGGGCGACCTGAGCGCATCCGCGCCCGTATGCCTCGAGGCGCTCGAGGTCCCGTTCGGATGGGCCAAGGAGCTGGCAGCGGTACGACAGCACCGGGTCAGCGACAACCTCAGCTACTACTTCATCGAGTTCCAGCGATACTTCGACCGACCATTCATGTATGACTACTACAGCGTAGAGTTCGGCGACAACGCAGAAAGATTCACATTCCTCTCCAGAGCCGCAATGCAGGCTATCATCGCACTCAAAATCAAACCCGACATTCTCCATGCCAACGACTGGCATACCTCCCTGTGCAGCGTATACCTCAAAAGCCACCTCTACAACAAGAACCCGAACTTCGCCAGAACACGCTCGGTCCTGACCGTGCATAATATAGGATACCAAGGCGTTTTCCCGAAAGGCAACATCTTCAACACCGGACTCGGATGGGACTTCTTCAACTATACCTGCCTCGAGTACCACGACCAGATCAATTTCCTCAAGGCTGGCATCATGACTGCCGACTCGGTGACGACTGTAAGCCAATCATACGCAAGGGAAATCCTCTCCGCAGGATATGGGTTCACCATGGAAACAGCACTGCAGCACGTACATTTCGAGGGGCGACTGACCGGCATCCTGAACGGAATCTGCGTGCGCGACTGGGATCCCTCCAACGACAAGCTCATTCCACACAACTATTCCGACTCAGACATCGCCGGCAAAGCCAAGTGCAAGGTGGCACTGCAGAAAAAAATCGGCCTCACAATCAAACCTCGAACCCCACTGATCGGATGCGTATCAAGATTCGCATTCCAAAAAGGCATAGACGTCCTCGCAGAGGCCGTCGAGCAGATCCTCATTCACGACAACATTCAATTCGCCATCCTCGGCGCAGGCGAGTCCTACCTCGAGGCAGTATTCTCAGACTTCTGCAGAAGATTCCCAGGAAAAATCGGAGCATTCATCGGATACAATAACCAACTCGCTCATCTCATCGAGGCAGGAAGCGACATATTCGCAATGCCATCAAGATACGAGCCTTGCGGACTCAACCAGATGTACAGCATGCGATACGGCACTGTACCAGTCGTCAGACTTACAGGAGGACTCGAGGACACCGTCTTCAACTACAACCCCGATACCCTGCATAAATCCACAGGGTTCACATTCAGGGACCTATATCCGCAGTCCCTGATCAACACCCTCAGGTGGGCAGCAAGCATATACAAGTCCAAGCCAGCTCATTTCAAAAGACTCATGCTCAACGGCATGGCACAGGACTTCTCATGGGACCATACCGCCGACCTCTACGAGAAACTATACAAAAATACCATCGAGAGAATATGAGCAAACAAGCTCCAGGCCATATATACTCCCCACTCAATCCGGCAGCATTCTTCATGATGCAAAACCGTATGCGCGAAATGCGCAGAATCATGGCAAAATCATGCCCGGAGGGATGCTCGGAGCTCAGAATGCTCGAGATAGGCTGCGGAAACGGACAGTGGCTCGCAGAGTTCCAGGCATTCGGATTCTTGCCTGCGAATCTCGCAGGTATCGAGATCCTCAAAGATCGCACGGATGAAGCCAGAAAAAGACTACCAGCATCAGATATCAAAAACGCCGACGCATCATCGCTGCCATGGCCAGACAAGTCATTCGACATAGTCTTCCAGTCCACAGTATTCACCTCCATCAAAGACAGCAAATCAAAAAACACTGTCGCAAACGAAATGAAACGCATCTGCAAGGACAACGGTTTCATCCTGTGGTACGACTTCTCTTTCAACAACCCTGCAAACACAGATGTAAAAGGCATAACAAAAAAAGAAATCTCAACACTCTTCTACCCATGGAACTGCGAATTCCGCAGAACTACCCTCGCACCCCCCATGGCAAGACGAATCGTCACAATCTCCCGACTCATTGCGGATGCAATCGAGACCGCGTGCCCCTTCCTAAGAACACATATCATCGCTAAAATAACACCGCCATGAATCAGTGGTCGGTGGTGATGGTTTCATTAGGGGCATTGGATATCTTCGAAACTGTCTGTGCCTGCCGTTTCGCCGTGGCGAATGCCGTGCCTCCGACCCAACCCTTTGGGCGGCAGGCTCTTTTGGCGCGAATGCCACGC
>CAZANS010000418.1:0-2327 GCA_964486565.1 uncultured Victivallales bacterium | reverse complement strand
TGCGAAGAACAGCAGCTCCAGGGCTGGGAGGTCTTACCATGTGAACAGCATTGCGTTGCCGTCGAGTGGCATGACCTGAAGGAAGAGCACGAATGCATGTATGGTGATCAGCATTGACACTATGGTTGACGCGGGGAATGATTTTCTGGAGTAGAAGTTCCTGAACGCGCCCCACAGCGAGCATAAGGCGATCATGCCGTAGTATGTGTAGAAGGTGAAGAAGTCGAGCTGGAACTGGTCGTTGGCGACGCGGATGGAGATTACAGTGGCGGCGTTGCACGAAAACACGAAGACGGAGAGCGTGGCGAGAATGCCGGCCATCTTCGCGATGATGAAGTTCCATCTTGAGACTGGTTTCGACAGCAGAGACAGGACGGTGCCGTTCTTGATCTCGCGGTATATCGTGTTGCTCGCGCAGAGCACGGCGGCAACCAGACCGAACACAAGGGTGGTGGCCATGGAGCTGTCAATCACGAGCTTGATCTGCTCCCTGAAGACGAACAGCGAGAGGGACGGGAAAAGTCCGATGAGAGATATCGCCGCGATCAGGAGAATGAAGAATATTGGTTCCCTGAGACATTCCCTGAAGGTGTTTCTGGCTATATGGAAGAAATTCAGCATGACCTAGGGGCTGTCCAAGGGGTGTTTTGTGTCGCCGGTCTTATTTGGGCACCACGTAAGTCTCGTCAATGAGCTTCGGCTCTTCCAGGATGCCCTGAATGGGGTCTTCGGTTATGATCTGGACTTTCTCGACGATGGGAGGGGGCAGTGGCCTGGAGTCCGGGATGAGGTGCTGTGTTGGCTTCGGCCCTCTGGCCATCGAGTCGGACGGGCGGTAAAGCTTGCCGCTGGCTATAAGCTCCTGCTGGGCCTTGAAGTCACGGATAAGGTACTTGAGGTCGAGGATTCTCGAGGTGGTTTTCGCCACATCTGACCAGTCTCTGTTTGTCACTGTTACGACGGTCTGCCTTGGGTCAATCTTGGCGACATAGCTGTCGGGGACATATCTTCTGTCGCCGATGACTATGATTTTATCGGGGTTGAGGAACTTCATGAAGTCGGAGAAATCCTCGAGGCTGATATCAAGGGTTTGGTCGTCTCTGTCGGCGGGCATGAAGGTCACGTCGCCCTCGCCAGAAGCCGGCACGACGATGATGGGCTGTTTTGTCTCCTGCTGCACAAGTTCGGCGAGGAGTCTGGGTATGGTGTAGTTGCCGATGATGAGTACGGCATTGACATTTTTCTCCGGCATCTTGTAGATTTTTCCCCAGGATCCTGCGCCGGCGTGGGCGACATAGGCGTGGGAGGATACAAGCGTTGCGACACAGACTGCTACGACCAACTTGATGTTTTTCATATTTGCTAACCCTTTTAGTAACGGTATATTGTTTTTCAGGAGCGCTTGCGACACCCCCTCGGGGTACGCATTCCGAGCACTTCCAGATGTTAACTGTAGTATGTTTTCTGGTATTTTCAAGAGACGGCGGCGAAAAATGAGAAAATTTATAGATTGCGGTGGCGGCATGCTGAATGTGGCCTTGTTCATGAGCGGCAGCGGTACGAATGCCGAGAGGGTGCTTGAGCACGAGCTTTCGAGTGGGGTCGGCGGACGGAGCTGGAATCCGGCACTCATAGTGACTGACTCTCCGGAGAAGAGCAGGGCCAGGGAGCTTTCCGGTCGCTATGGATTGCCGCTGGTCGAACATGACATCAGGAATTTCTACCGTGAGCGCGGGGAGACCAGGGTTTCTCTGGCGAGCGAGAGAGGGAGAGAGATTCGCGAGGAGTGGACCGGCGAGCTGCGGCTCATGCTACAGCCCCACGGGATAAGTTTCGGCGTCCTGGCGGGTTTTATCCCGCTGACTAACATCACCGGGGATTTCCCATGCCTGAATGTACATCCGGGGGACTTGACTGTCGAGCGAGACGGCAGACGTGAGCTTGTCGGGCTGCACACCCTGCCTGTCGAGCGGGCGATTCTTGCGGGGCACAAGGCGATGAGGTCGAGCGTGATCATAGCTCAGCCATACACCGGCTCGGGGGGCGAAATGGACAGCGGCCCTATCCTCGGTGTATCGGGTAAGGTCGAGATTGATTTCAGGAACCACGAGCTGGACGAGCTCAAAGATGTCGCCGCTGCCCGACCCGAGCCCAGGCCTTCCGGGGGCTACAAGGACCTCCTCGAGGAAATCGCAGCACTGAACCAGGAACGTCTGAAGGAGAACGGGGACTGGATCGTGCTCCCCCGAGTCGTCAGGGACTTCGCCAAAGGACTTTTCGCAATCGGGAATGACGGGCAATTGCTCTACAATGTCGGCGGCGAATGG
>CAZANS010000417.1:0-2329 GCA_964486565.1 uncultured Victivallales bacterium | reverse complement strand
TCCGTCCCATGGACAAAGCCATTGCTATTGGCGAAGACTACATGGGAAAATATCCAGCCGGAGAATATTTCGATTCCCTGACACTTGCCATGGGGCAGGTATATGCGCTGCTTGAAGACTGGCAGACGCTCATTGCCCATTTGATGAAGACACTCGATATAAAACCGCAGCATCAGGATGCTGCCGAATGCAAGTTCCTGATCGCCTATGCTTCTTTCATGGAAGAGGAATTTCAGCAGACGATAGACTGGCTGACCAACATGAATACTGAGCACCCGGGCAATCTCAGGACTATGGACTCGCTGTACTGGCTCGGGATGGCGAGGATGTTCAACAAGGACTACATGGGGGCCGCGCTGGAATTCGATGAGCTCCTCAATGGATATCCGGACTCCCAGTATGCAGAGGACGGCATGTTCAGACGGGCTGTTTGTGCGTTTGGCCTTACCAAAATGTCGGATGCCGAAAAACGATTGAATGAGTTTATCGCCAGGTACCCCGGGAGCAAACTCACTGGGGAAGCCTACATGATGCTGGGAGACGTTGCCGCCAGCTTCGGGGAACTGAAAAAAGCTGTTGAATTGTATCAGGAGGTCGTAAACCATGAGATCAATGTCGAGTTCTACAATTACTCGATGTTCCGTTGCGGTGAGATTTTATTCAAAAATGAATTGAAGTATGATAAAAACCGTAAGAAACTTGTAGTGGACTATGACGAAGTCATCAGGCACTTCAACAGCTATATCGCCGCCGGCAGGCCGGGATCAAACATCCCGCAAGCCATTTTTTTCATTGGAAGGAGCCTGTGGAACAAAGGGGAGTTAAGCGGTGCTCTGGAAAGATACATCGATGCAGTAAAAGAATACGGGGACATCGTCTCAGCATTGGGGATCGACATGATCATTGAGGAGTGTCTAGGCAAGGCGAACAGCATAAAGGATCAGGTGCTTAAGGAGCGGATATGGAAAGAGCTGTTGAAAGCCGCTGATGAGGCGGAGAGGAGCGACAGAAGAGTCCTTTCCCTCAGAATGAAACGCGCGCTCCTTTACCAGAGCGGAAAGAGTGACGAGGAGATTAAGAAGCTGACCGAGGAAATTGTCCAGCAAAAGAACATTCCTCTGGCCGGACCCTCGACCCTTGAATTCATAATTGATGAGGCAGCCAAGCAGAAAAACTTGGAGCTGGCCACCGAGGCGGCTGAGACGATGGTTGAAACCTTCACTGAAACCGACTATGCGCTCTCCTCAAGAATGTTCCTTGCGCAACAGGCGATTGCAGGCAAGGACTACAGGACGGCGCTGAAGCATCTGGGGGTCATAAGCGAGGTGTTCGCCTCCGACTTGATGGCAGCTGAGGCACTGGCTATGATGGGGGATATCTACCTTGAGCAAAATGAATACAGCAAGGCCGACGATTGTTACAAGTCTATCCTGGCGGTCAAGGAATGGAGGGGCAAATTATGGCCTCGGGCTCTTTACGGCAGGGCAAAATCAGCAGAGGGAATGCGCATGTATGATCAGGCAGCCGCCTACTACGAGAGGATTTACGTGATGTACTCTTTCTACAAGGATTGGAGCGCCAGGGCATATCTGGGCAGAAGCATGTGCCTTTCCAAGCTCCGCGAATACAAAAAAGCCGCCGAGACTTTGCAGGATATGTTCAAGAATGAGGAGTATTCACAGTTCCCGGAATGGCATGAGGCGAAAAAAGAATTGCAGAATCTGGGAAAGAGGATATGATTGAGCCAATTTCAAGACTACCCGTGCTCGCACGCAGACAGACGCGGCATACCGTTTCGGCGGTGGCTAGCATGATGTTCTTATTTTCCGCCAGTGTCTTCTGCCAGACAACCGGGAAGACTGCCCAGGCTGTTCCTCAGGCGCCGCCGGATGCCAAGAGGCTGACCGCCTATGTCAGGGTCGCAGGAACAAGGCTGTTGCTTCATCTTGTCGGGGTGGATGACAACAATCTTTATCATTCCGTCAAGTACCAGACCGAACAGATTCCCCTTAATGAAATTGACAGTGCCGTTTTCATCACCGAATACGACCCTTATTACACGACGTTGACCCTGGAAACCCAGAAGGAATACAGCAAGGCCGCCTCAGAGGTAATCATTGCGCTGGCTCCGGCGTTGAGGTATATCACCGTGCCCCACAATAACATCGTCGACCCGCTCTCCGATGCCGCTTTCCTCTATGTAAAGGCCGCAACCACCTTCAACGACAGACATTCCCCGGCGTACGACAAGGAAAAAGCCCAGGAGGAGTATGCAAAAGCCTACCGGGTATTTGTTAGAATCACCACTGCCAAATGGTATTACGGGGCT
>CAZANS010000416.1:0-2334 GCA_964486565.1 uncultured Victivallales bacterium | reverse complement strand
CTCCCCAGTTGCAATCGCATGCCTTATGTGTTCAATGTTCTCGGGTAGCCTATTCTCGTAGCCGAGATCAATATCATTCCCCGGCAAACCAATTGAATAGACCGTGTCGAAGAGGCCAAGGAACCTGATTGTAGGTCTCACCGCGAATCCATCGTTGTCCCTCACCCCATAAGACGAAATCTTCCACGCGAATTCTCTCGCGGCAGCAGCTCCTCGGCTAAAACCTATGATGTCAATCTCCTTGTCTCCTCGTTTCCAATTCTCTTTGAATCGGCGATAGGCGGCATTAACCCTTGCTCTTGTTCCAAGACCTGTCAGACCACCGACCAAAACGTTTCCTCTGATCATTGGGTTTGTCCCAACGCCTCTTTGGTAGAGTACGTCACCGAGATAAGCCCCCTGAAGAATCCAGACATTTGTATCGTCAGCCGGACTGTTCCCGGTTCCGTCGAAGGCGTAGAGGGCCAGTCCCTTCGGATCAATGAAGTTAAAGCCGTTGAAGCCGAACCCTTGGTAAAGGTTTAAGGAATCAACCATACCTTTGGGATCCCTCTCCAAGTAGCAGGAAAGGTTTACCCCATACCACCGCGCCCGATAGTAATAAAGCCCCAACTCCTCATGCCAAGCCCGCCCTTGGAACAAGCTCGTCTGCCCATACCTGCTCTGTGCCACCCGATCACTCTGATCAGGCTTGGAATAGGCAACAAGCGTCTGATCATCAAAGGTCGCAATGTGGGTAAACGAACCAGGGAGCCCGACCACCGTGCTCGCTGATGGAGCCAGATCCTGCAACCGCACCTGAGTGATCTCATACCGCTGCTCCGGATACCACGCAGCTCCCTCGTCGGATGTCCACTTAAACAGCTGACCTCCGAGGCGCTCGGTCGTTCCGGCTACGTATAGGTGCCAGGCCCAACGATTTTAACGATTTCATAATTGGTCACTCGAGTTCATGCTAGATGACCACAGTGTGGCTCACGACCCACCCCAGAAACTCCTCCCGGCCCAGAGCGCCACTAGCCAACTCCAGAAAGACCTCCTCCTGTTCATCGACTGGCGCAGACAGTTCGTGACCATTCAACAACAAAGTGACTTCAAGCGATGCATGCGCCACACGTTTATTTCCATCCAGGAATGGGTGGTTCATGGCGAGAGAAAAGCAAAGCGCCGCTGCCTTCTCGATGACCGACGGGTACAGGTCTTCACTATCGAACGTGGCCCTTGGTTGCGCCACCGCAGATTTCAACGCAGGAAGGTCACGCACCCCCGCAGCGCCACCGGTCTCTTCGATCACCCTCTGGTGAAGAACGATCACCTCCCCGAGGGTGAGCAATCGCATCAGCTCAACCGTTTGTACAGTTCGCGGTTTTTCTCCATCACCCGTTGAGCAGTTTCTTCAAAATCTGGCGCCGGCTGGTCCAATAGATCTTCTACCGCCAAACGGGCCAAATCCTCCGCCGAGACCCCAAGACGCTGTGCAGCCATTCGGAGCGCATTCTCTTGGGTCGGAGTCAGTTCTATCGGAATCGTCATGTGGCTATCTCCCTTCAGTGGATTATATACACCGGCGAATTCACTCCCTCTTCAATGACTCATTCCCGGGACGTTTCTCACCCGCCAATTCCGCATCGAGCTTTTCATACGCTGCGCAGAACTCCTTCGACTCCATCCGCAGATTCGCCCCCATGCTTGCCCATCTGCTGATTGCTTCCGGGCGCCGCCCTACCAACTCAGCCAGTGATCTCGCCGTGATCCCCCATCGTTCGATCGCCAAGGCGGCAATCAAATACCGATGTCTGCTGATCTCCCGCCGTTTCCCAGGCGCCGAAATCGCTGCTGGTGTGGTACCGATGAAGGTTCCAGCCCGCGCCAGGAACTCGCGCGCGTCCAGCCGTCTCCGTTCGATGCCGGTGCTTCGACCCAGTTCGTCAACCCACGCGTCAGGAACGATCGGCTCCAGCGGCCGATCAATCTCCTTTCGCCACCAAGGAAGGCCGCCCGGGGATTCACCACTCCACTCCGCCTGCCTCGCCCCTTTCAAGGCTCGGACGTAGGCGCGCCGTGCAGCCCTGACGGTTTCCCCGTACACCGCCAGCACGCCTTCGACATCTATAAGCGGACGTCTGACCTTTCCCAACAGCTCACGATGACCAGAGAATGTGTATCGCCCCGGATCGTCCACCAATCCTGCAACAACTGGATTGAGGTGAATGTAGGCGATCAGCTGCTCCGGATACCGCGCATCCTTCACCATCTTCGCCTTGTATCGACTCTGCCACCTCGGACCACTCGATCGGTGGCTTTGGTTATACCGTTGGCCAAATCGAGATTGGA
>CAZANS010000415.1:0-2337 GCA_964486565.1 uncultured Victivallales bacterium | reverse complement strand
GCTATCAAGGTGATGAGGGACAGTCCTGGCGAGCGGATGTTCACCGTGGGCACCTTTCTTCCAGGTTTTTTTTTGGGGCTGCATTTCACGAGCTGGTGCTGGGCGATACAGAACACGACGCTGGCGAATGCGGCGCTGTTTATCGCGCTGCAGCCGCTTATAACCCCTTTCATTGCAGTTGTCCTTCTCCGTGAGCGCACGAGCAAATGGGAGAAATGGGGTATTGCTGCTGCTTTGGCCGGGACACTATGGCTGGGTGCTTTTCAGGTGACGATGAGCTTGCCCGACCTGCCTGGGAGCATGGTTGCGCTGTTATCCGCATTCCTTTGCTCGGCGTATATTGTGCTGAGCCGGAAGTACCGTGCCGGGCACAACGTGGTGTTGTTCGTATCTGGGGTGTTCCTTGTGGCGGCGCTGGTCCAGGGTGTTCTAGGTTTTGCCTTGGCAGGCGGGATCGAGCTTGGGGACGCCAGAAGCATGTTTGCGCTGGCCGGTCTGATCTTGCTTCCCACTATCGGTGGGCACGGGATCGTGATGTTCCTGCTGAAATATGCCAAGTCCCAACTGCTGGCCTTCTCCATCCCGGCGCAGTTTGTCATCGTGTCGGTTTTGGCGGTGCCGCTTTTCGGGGAGATCCCCCCCTTGTGGTTTTATCCCGGGGCGGCGGCAGTGCTGCTGGGGGTGATCCTCGGGATCGCACGCTACGGGAAAGAATAAGTGGAAGTGCTGGAGAGCCGTATGCGGGGAGATCCGCACGTGCGGTTCGGAGGGAGGGGCGGCGCAAACCAATGCGTCGTCCCTACCCCTATCCTTTGCGTTTCACGTGGAGTTTTGAAACTGGCTCTGAGGAGGAATCATTATGTTTTGTGGCACGAGGGTATATAATATAGGTGGAATGGTTGAGCCTGACGTTTCCGGTGAGGCGTTTCTTTCGTGCCTGGATTTGCTTGACACCCCCGGCGCGGTTCTGTTGCTCCCGACGGAGACTGTTTACGGGTTGATGTGCTCGTGGCATGATTTTGATTCCCGGAGTCGGATATTCCGGATGAAGTCCCGTGATGAGGGCAAGCCTTTGCAGATGCTTGCTGATTCACTTGACAGGGTTGTGGAGGCTGGAGTGGATATTTCTCCTGAGATTGCCAAAGTTGCCGGCGCATTCTGTCCCGGTCCGGTGACGATTGTCGCAAAAATGAATCCCACTGACAATGCGGGTCTGGGAACTGTGGGTTTCCGTATTCCCGACTGCCCTCTGGTGCTGGAGCTTATCAGGCGGTCTGGGAAGATACTCGCGGCGACAAGTGCGAATCTCGCAGGCGAGCCGCCTGCCGCGACTGTTGAAATGGCCCTTGAAACCTTGTCGTCGCACCCGGATATCGCACTGGATGCCGGGACTTTGGGAAGCATTGCATCAACCGTGATAGACATGACCTCGTCGGAGGCCAGGATAATGCGCCCCGGCCCCGTCACGGAGGACGACCTCGCGAAAATCGGCATCGTAACATTGAAATAAACGCAATTCGGCCTACATTCACGGTGGAGCCAGTTTTGAAATTGGCTTGGTGGTCGTTTTTAAGTTGTATTCCCAATTAACTCTGGTAGAAGATGTTCACAGGTCTGATAGAGAGAATGGCAGTCATATCGGCAAGGGACATGTCCTCGAAGGCCGGCAAGCTCACGCTTTGCGTGGATAGGCAGTTCGACTTGCTTGTCCCTGGCGAGAGCATCGCTGTCAACGGTGCCTGCCTGACTCTGGAGTCCTACGGCAGCGACACCCTTAGTTTCCATGTTTTGGAGGAGACTTTCAGCAAGACCAATCTGGGCGTTCTTCCGCAGGGGGCATGTGTGAACCTTGAGCGGGCCATGGTACTTGGCAGCCGTGTCGGCGGGCACCTTGTCTCCGGGCATGTGGACACCGTCTCTCGCGTCAAGTGCATGAGCAGAAAGGCATCCGACTGGGAGCTTGCCATATTCACCCCCGAGCCGATGGCGGGCCTAATCGTCGAGAAAGGCAGCGTCGCCGTTGACGGCGTATCGCTGACCGTCGCGAGGATCGAGCACGACTCCTTCGTAATATGCCTCATCCCCACGACCATCGAGCATACCTCGCTCGCCTCTCTGTCAAATGACGCTCCCGTCAACCTCGAGGCCGACATGATCGCAAAGTACGTCGCCAAACAGCTCCAAATGCGCCTGCCCGGCAACGCTGCGAAGCCTGAGATCACCATGCAGACCCTTCTCGAAGCCGGATTCTGAGGGAAAAACAAAGGGGGTTTTGTCGTATTATCCTAAGAGCCAATTTCAAAACTCCCCGTGGCCGCGCGGCCTGCCATTTTGGAT
>CAZANS010000414.1:0-2338 GCA_964486565.1 uncultured Victivallales bacterium | reverse complement strand
GTCAAGCCCGGAAGGGTGCTCTTCGAGGTCAGCGGATGCACGGAAATCATTGCGAGGGAAGCTCTTGCACTCGCATCCGAGAAGCTCTCGGTGCATTGCAAGTTCCTGACCAGGCAGTCTGTCTAGTACTCATAAGGGAACAGTATGTCTATGAAATATAAGGATGTCAAAGAAATGTCGGATTCCGAGCTTGCCAAACAGATTGTCGAGCTTGGCAGGGAGCGCCTGAAGCTCAAGATGCAGTCAAAGACAGGCGAGCTGAAGGCTACCGCGAGGATAAGGCAGATCCGCAGGGATGTTGCGAGAATCAGGACCGAGCAGGCCGCACGGGCGGCAAAGGCATCGGGGCAGCCGGCAGAAAAAACAGCCTAAGGAACAAATATGGTTAACACTAAAGATACCAAGCAAGAGGCACCGGAACGCGGCCACCGCAAGGAACGCGTGGGGATCGTTGTCAGCGACCGTCAGGAGAAGACCATAATAGTGGAGGTCGAGAGACGCACCGCGCACCCGTTCTACAAAAAGGTGGTCAAGACAAGCAAGCGCTACACCGCTGACGACCAGAACAACGAGGCCTCCGTAGGCGACAAGGTGAAGATACTGGAAACACGCCCCTTGAGCAAGACCAAGCGCTGGCGCTTGCTGGGCATAATCAAAAAGGCTGAATAGTTCAGCTCTGCGGAGTCGAAGATATGATTCAAATGCAAACAAGACTGAATGTGGCCGATAATTCTGGCGCGAAGAGCCTGATGGCGATAACCGTTCTCGGGCAGCGAAAGAAATATGCGAAAATCGGCGACATCATAACCGCGGCCGTGAAGGTTGCAATACCGAACGCCCCGGTGAAGAAGGGCGATGTTGTGAAAGCCGTGGTGGTCAGGACGTCCAAACCCATCAGGCGTGAGGACGGCTCATACCTCAGGTTCGACGAGAACGCGGCGGTGATAATAGATGCCCAGAACAATCCTCGCGGCACGCGTATTTTCGGACCAGTTGCGCGCGAGCTGAGGGATAAGAACTTCATGAAGATAATCTCCCTTGCACCGGAGGTGCTGTAATGCAGAAATTCCATGTTAAAAAAGGCGATGAGGTAACCGTCATAACTGGTGTGCACAAGGGGAAGGACGCGACTGTCGCGGCCATTCTGAGGGAAAAGCAGCGGGTGGTACTCTCGGGGATTTCCACCGGGAAGATGAAAACCTTGCGCAGATCCTCGAAAAACCCCAAAGGCGGTATGGTAGAGAGAAGCGTCAGCACACACGTCTCCAACGTGAAGAAAAAAGAGGTCACGAAAAATGCCTGACATCAAGAAAGAATACAACGAGAGGATCATTCCAGCGCTAAAAGAGAAGCTCGCCTGCCAGAACGTGATGCAGGTTCCAAAGCTTACAAAGATAGTGATAAGCACGGGAGTCGGGACAGCAAAGGAGAAGGACGCGTTCAACGATGCCCGCGACCAGATCATGCTTATCTGCGGCCAGCGTCCGGTGACGGTCAAGTCCCGCAAGAACGTGGCGAACTTCAAGCTCAGGCTGGGGATGCCGGTCGGTCTTATGGCAACCCTCAGAGGCAAGCGGATGTACGAGTTCCTCGACAGGCTCGTCAACATCGCCCTGCCACGCGTCAGGGACTTCCGCGGGATCTCACCAAAGGGATTCGACGGCGCGGGAAACTACAACGTCGGACTGGACGACCTGTCGGTGTTCACAGAGATTGATCTGGACAAGGTAAAGCACCAGATAGGGATAAACATGGCATTCGTGACAACAGCGAACACCAACGAGGAGGCATTCGAGCTGCTGAAGGAGCTCAAACTGCCTTTCGCGTCGTAACAAACTGAGAGCTTTTTAAGGAAATACAATATTATGGCAAAGAAAAGTCTGATAAACAAGTCGAAAAGCAAGCCCAAATTCCACGTCAGGGCCTACTGCAGATGCGAGCGCTGCGGAAGGGCACGCGCCTACATCCGGAAATACAAGCTCTGCAGGATATGTTTCAGGGAGCTGGCCAGCGCAGGGCAGATCCCGGGAGTCACCAAGTCCAGTTGGTGACGACGGCAAGCTTTCACGGCGGATTGTGTCTCCATATAGATTAAATATAATTGCACAGAGGTTAACATCATGAGCATGCAGGATCCGGTAGCGGATATGATAACCAGGATAAGGAACGGCTGCACCGCAGCCAAGCGCAAGGACGTTGTCGTGCCTTCCTCGAAGATGAAGACGGCTATAGCCAAGGTGCTCAAGAGCGAGGGCTACATAGATGACTACAAAATTGAGGGCGAAGGGGTGACCATGAATCTTCTGATAAAACTCAAGTTCAGAAACAGGGAGCCGGT
>CAZANS010000413.1:0-2339 GCA_964486565.1 uncultured Victivallales bacterium | reverse complement strand
CGGCACCCCGAAGGGTTAAATCTCAAAAATTCTTCTAACCAAAAAGGTGAAAGCTCAGTTAGTCTTAAAGCTTTGTATACAAATATGTTAACTGCCATTTTTGAGATTTAACTGCTTCATTTAGGGTTATGGAGTTGGAGCAGGTTATGCACGTGGTCGGGCATGACGATATGTTCATGCAGGATTGCGCACGGGAAATGCTCCGCCCTGCATGCGCAGGTGTTTCCGCGAAGCTTGCCCTGTGGATTTGGAATTTTGCATGGTTTCCACCCTTTGTGTCCGGCATAGGTGGCGGCGAGCTTGTCAACGCCACGGCACTGTGAGGTTGTTGGATGAGGTGATTCTTGAGAATGCATCCATATCGAGGCTGTTCGTCCGGCCTTTTCTATAACAGTGCCATGCGATGCCGGCGATCATTGCTGCATTGTCCGTGCAATATTTCGGGTGGGCAGTCCTCAGGGTTATATTCTTGGGGATTCTTGCCGCCATATCCTCCCTGAGTTTTGAGTTGCATGCGACCCCTCCGCAGAGCACTAGGCTTCGAGCGCCGAAAGATTCCGCTGCGCCTAGCGTCTTGGAGCAGAGAACATCGACAATTGCCTGCTGATAAGATGCGAGTGTGTCGCGGAGGAGCTCCGGGCAGGCATCGGTGTTCCACGACACATTATTTGTCATGTCCCCATCCTCGGCGACAAGGCCGATTCTCCTACAGTGGTATAGCAGTGATGTCTTGACGCCGCTGAAGCTGAAGTTGAATTTGTTTTCGGGTGCCAGCGGCTTTCCCGCCGCGCCTGTCAGGCCGCGCGGGAATACAAATCTCGAGGGATTCCCGCCTCTGGCTCCCTTCTCGATCAGCGGGCCTCCGGGATAGCCCAGGCCGAGCAGTTTGGCTCCCTTGTCGAATGCCTCGCCTGCGGCATCGTCAACCGTGCTCCCGACTATATCGACATCCCCGGAGGTATCTACCTTCACCAAAGAGGTGTGCCCACCCGAGACTACGAGTGCGATCATGGGATAGGAATTCTCGTCGTGAAGCTCGCCAGTCATGCCGTCAAGGTACCCGCCATAAATATGTGCAAGAAAATGGTTTATCCCGATCAGCGGTAGATCGTTGGCGAGAGCGAGCCCCTTGCAGAAATTGAGCCCCACCAGCAATGCTGGAAGGAGCCCCGGCCCGTTGGTCACTGCCACTGCGGATATGTTTTGCATGCCGACACCGGCAGCATCAAGCGCATTGCCGACAACCGTGTGGATATTCTCGAGATGCTCCCTGGCTGCAAGCTCGGGAACAACTCCCCCGTACTGCGAGTGCTTCCCAACCTGCGAAGACACTATGTTGCTGCGAACTTCGCAACCCCGCTCCACAACCGCCGCCGCTGTCTCGTCGCAGCTAGTCTCGATCCCAAGAAGCAGTTCATTCGCCATCCGTGCCTCGACTGCCCAGGCCGCAGAGCGTCGGCCATGGCTACTCAGTGTCTAATACCACCAGCCCCTCGGCTATTTCCAACAGCGCAATGTCGAGGTGCTCGCGGTCGTTTGTCTTTATCATCGGCCTGCCGCCTCGGGCAAGCTGCCGGGCCCGCTTTGACGCCACTAACGAAAGCAGTTTCGGATCGCTTATCTTCTTCTTCGCCCTCTCAAGATACCTGTCGTTCATGTAAACCTCATATCATTTTGTTTCGTTCAAGCAACACGAAGTATAACACCTGCCGCCGGAATTGCCAGCCATGTTGAACATAATTCCCCCTTTTTCAACGTTTCAACGTTTCCAGGTGTGTAGCCGAATTCGCATGCTGGAGGGCTTTAGAAAGGGTTTTAAAGTGTGTCTTGCCGATTTTAGCTAGTTTCCGGAGCCCGTCTGGCGACGCGGCGATTTCCCTGACTTTCTGCTCGACGTTCGGGCCGGCGCCTTTTGGAAGGGAGCCCCATGTGCCGGAGCCGAGCTGTTCAATTCTGCGGACGAACTCGTCTCTTGCCAGGATTGAAGCTGCCGCCACCGCCACATCGCTTTCGCCCTTCGTCTTCTGGATGAGGGTGATTTTTCTTCCCTTTGCCAGCAGGGCGGTTTTTATCAGCGTCTCGCTTCCGAATTTGTCCGCGAGGGCGGTTCGGCATTCCGGAGCCTTATCGAGGAGGTTCTCGAGGGCTCTTGCGTGCCCCCATGCGAGGAGGCGGTTCAGATTGCCTATTTTCTCATAGAGTCTGTTGTATGCCTCCGGCCCGATGGACACGATGGAGAACTTGCCCCGGACAGTCAGACGTATCTTTTCAGCGGTTTTGCGAATGGCATTGTCATTTTTGATAAGTTTCGAGTCCTTGACCCCTGCTCTGGCAAGCTC
>CAZANS010000412.1:0-2343 GCA_964486565.1 uncultured Victivallales bacterium | reverse complement strand
TGGAAGCCTCGGCTCAATGAGCTGCTTCTGGAGCCACTCCTCCGGGACCCTCAAAACAAAGTAGAAATCGGAGGCGTCCCGAAAGTTTCCTCGAGCACTAAACCCAGGCCGAATGCGAAGCCGACGCAAACCAGGCCCATAAGGAAGTGCAACATCATAAAAAGCGCCAACATCAAAGTTCTCTGGACTCCTATCTCCAATGAACCGTGACTTGGCGGCCGAGTTCGCAACTGCAAAAGCGCCTGCCGCAGCGACGAACCCAAGATCTCCCTCGACCTCAGTGCCGAGCGAAGCACGCCACATGCGCCGAGCGGCAATGCGCCACTCCTTCATACTTGGAGCAAAGAAGGATGGCGGCCGCGGCCCGACCGAGCGGCGTGGTGGAGGGGTAAGGAAAGAGGCGAGTGTGCTCAACGACAACGCAGCGGATAGTGGCACAAAAGCTGCCCTCGTCGGAATGCCAATTTGTTTCCCAAAAAACAAAACACTCGTGAATCCTCCATCACCATAAGTAGTGCTGTCTGCAGCGAGCAACCCAGCACTACCAACTTTCAATCCAATAATAGACTCTGCAAGGGCTCTGGTGCGGCCTCGGCTATCCTCCACAAGGTATGACCATGGAGAAGCGCGGCTCGCTTGAAATCCGACACGAAGCATCCGAAGGGGAAGAACTCTCCAGGGAACGCGACTCGAACTCCAATCCCACGGAAAGGCGCCATGTGCGAGCCACAAAATACAGCTCGTCAGGCCTCCTGCCACCAGCAAAGCAACGAAATAACGATTTGCTCTACTGCGGCCACGCGGGGCTCGTCGTCTCGAAATGCATCGGTTCGACAAGAAGGTGAAAGTGCAAAAAATTACAATAAGGCCGAACCAACACCACAACTTGCGACAGGCAGTCGAAACAACCGACCCGCCACTCAAACTCATGGCAGCAAGTAAAAGGCATGCCCATGACTGTCCAGGACTTGAAGAATACGAAAAGCAGGCGGCCCGCCTGGAGAACGCTGTGCAAACGCGTTCAGGCCGCCTGTGTGGTGCTTGCATCAAATTATCGCCACCTCGGCATTCGCCGCTCCGCCGACCCCTCCTCCGGGTCGCCTGTATGCGGCACTCTTCTCCCTCTCCCTCTCCAGCGCTGCGGTGACTGACGAGTCGATCTTCTTCTTGACAGCCTCGCGTCCTCCGTCGGGCGTAGTGTCTCTGTCGCCGCTCGACTGGCCGCTCGCGAGCTTGGTACGAGCTGCTGCAAGCGTTGACACGTCCCGATGGTACGAAGCCCGCGCGACCCTTTCGCCCGTCGTCGAAAAGGGGCGAACCCTTGTCGCTGGGTCGGGTATGCCGAGCAGCGGCCAAGCATATCCCAGGTCCTTCTTCTCCGACTCTGCTGTGTCCTTCAGGACCTTCAGGCTCTGCAAGAGGAAGGCATGCTCGGCGGCTGCACCATACACGCGGCCCCGATCCAAGGCCCCGGTGGCTATCGCGACGGTCCTCAACACCGTCCTGTGCGTAGGACAAGCGGGATAGGTTCCCTCCTTGGCGAACTTCCGGTGCGACTGCTACGGGATCTGAAGCACTGCTCGAGGTGGTGGTCGTCGTAGAGCTACTGGTGCCACTGCTACTAGATGACCTCGAGATGGTGGTCGTCGTAGAGCTCCTGGTGGCACTGCTGCTAGACGATGCCATGTACAGACGTACATCTTCTCTTCGTCGCCTCTTTGCTCTGGCAGCTAGAGCTCGATCCTCTTCATCGCGCCCGTAATAATCGTAATCCTCTGCTGTCATTCGCATTCGCTCAGCAGCCTCCATTTGGGCCTGTAAGCTTAACGGCTCAGATTCCGGCTGTTCATCAGGCGAATCATCATGTGAGGGTTCGGGGCGTGGTTCTGGAACGACCCTCCATTCTGTAGTACTTGTAGTCGTACAATGATTTTGGAGTTGTGCACGACTTGTGCGACCTGGGTTGTTCACACAACACCG
This sequence comes from uncultured Victivallales bacterium, assembly GCA_964486565.1. GTDB lineage: Bacteria > Verrucomicrobiota > Lentisphaeria > Victivallales > JAADHT01 > JAFGFR01. Next base: position 363 of record CAZANS010000412.1, on the reverse strand, counting down.
GCCATGATGCATTACTGGGCCTCGACGGCAATAATTGCACCAGCGATAAACGAAGCACGGCGTGCCGCACACATCACATGTAGGTTGGCATTCCGCGTGGCGAAGAGATGCGGACTCGATTAACGCACAGCTGCTGCTGTGCTCGCCAATGGCATGACAACCAATGCCTTGATTGCGCCTGCCCCCAATGACGAACGCCCCTGCATCTGTCCATTCCACAACGACCACCGCCGCCCACTGATCCAGCCCAACAGGGTCTTCCGGCCCACCGCGCATGAAGAAGCCCCCGTAGTCTGTCGAACATGCCGCCGAAGCCACTGTCGCGACCGATATCGCAACTCCACTGACAATCCCCTTGAGATG
>CAZANS010000411.1:0-2367 GCA_964486565.1 uncultured Victivallales bacterium | reverse complement strand
GCGAGAGTGATTGGAGTTCAGTCGTGTTCTATTCCGATCTTATGTCTGGTTGTCGTTGTGGGCGAACCCGCTGTTCTTCTGGTTTCTTATGCGCCTCATGTCCTCGTTTGAAAGTATCGGGTGTAGCAGTTTTATGAGCCTTGCGTTCTGTGGCTGCTCCGAGAGGATGTTCGGCTGGTTCCCCATGAAGGTCATCAATGACATGACCAGCTCCTCGCGGATGGGGTCTATCGCGGGGTTGGTTATCTGTGCGAAGAGCTGCTTGAAGTATGAGAAGAGCAGCTTTGGTTTCTCGGAGAATATCGCCAGCGGGGTGTCATTGCCCATTGAGCCGACTGGCTCCTTGCCCTGAGAACCCATAAACCTCAATATTACCTCGATGTCCTCCCTCGAGTACCCGAATACCAACTGTCTCCTGAAAAGGTTTTTGAAGTCCGTCGCCGGCTCGTTCAGCGCGCCGTAGAAGCCGTGTATGTCAATCCTGTTCTCCTGGACCCATCGTCTGTATGGCTGTTGTCTTGCGCATATGCTTTTGATCTCGGAGTTCCTCAGTAATCTCCGGGAGAGGGTGTCCACCATGATGATCTCGCCGGGTCTGAGTGCGCCGTGCTCTGCGACATCCTCCGGGGGGATATCCAGCACACCCGTCTCGGATGCCAGGACGAAGAATCCTCCCTTTGTAAGGGTGTACCGTGCTGGTCTGAGGCCGTTCCGGTCGAGCATCGCACCGACTTTATCGCCGTCTGAGAACGCCACCGCCGCAGGCCCGTCCCAGGGCTCCATCAGGCCGGCATGGTACTCGAAGAAGCCCCTCAGGTCGGGTCCCATGAAGTACTTCGGCCCCCATGCCTCGGATATTAGCATCAGCATGGAGTGCTGCACCTCTCGTCCGCCGTTGAGTATAAGCTCGAGGGCGTTGTCGAGGCATGCCGAGTCGCTTCCCCGCTCGTCTATCACGGGAAGGATCTTCCGGATGTCGTCCCCGAAAAGCGGATGAGATAGGTGCTTCTCCCTGGACCTCATGTGGTTAACGTTACCGCGCAGTGTGTTTATCTCGCCGTTGTGCGCGAGCAGCCGGAAGGGCTGGGCCAGGTTCCAGGAGGGGAAGGTGTTGGTGCTGTATCTCTGGTGTATGATCGCGAGCGAGCTTGCCACGGCATTGTCGGAGAGGTCGGGGAAGAACTCCGGGAGCTGGTAACCCATCAGAAGCCCCTTGTACACTATAGTCCTCGAGGACAAGCTGCAGATGTAGAACTGGGCGGCCTTGGGGATTTTAAGGCATTTGTTCTCGATGACGCGTCTGAGGACGTATAGCTTTCGTTCGAGATCCTGCCCCCTGAGCTTGGATGTGATGAAGATCTGCCACATGGACGGCATCTCCTCGAGTGCCTTCCCGCGGATCACGGAGCTGTTCACCGGCACCTCGCGCCATCCCAGGAGGGCAAACCCCTCATCCTTCAGCGAGGCCTCGACGGTCGCCCGGCAACGCGCCCTGATCGGATCGTCCTGGGGCATGAACATGAAACCTGCAGCATATTCCCCTGCCGTGGGCAACTCGAAGCCAAGCGATGCGCCATGGAAAAAATCGTCCGGCAACTGCAGCAGAATCCCAGCTCCGTCGCTCGTCGCGCCGTCGCCGCCTATCGCGCCGCGGTGAAGAAGATTCTTCAACACCTCGCAGGCATCCGACACCAATGAGTGCGTCCTCTCACCACCGACATTCGCAAGAAAACCAACCCCGCAGTTGTCGTGCTCGTTCGAAGGGTCGTATAATCCAAGAGCATCCGGAAGACCGTCATGTCTCATCAAAAAAATCCGTTAACGTTAAAATGTCCAAAATCATCAGCTCTACAGCGCACACGCGAAGGCGCAAGCGCAAACACCACACATATAGCAAATCCCATGCCACCAAAGCGCAAAACCCCGGAATATAGACCCCGCACAACGCATTGCAACCCGCATCTCTACTGCGAAAATCGCAACGCAAGAATACAGACCAGAGCAATGGGTGATGTAGGCATGCCAAAAATGTAATATGCGCCTCAGATGTTTCCCATAATTGTAACAAAGATCCCGAAGAGCTGACGCGCCAGAATAAAAACCCATATCGTTTACCCTGTTCTCAACTACAAGCATCGAGGTGTTTCGGGCGTGGAACCGAATACACTATAAAAAAGATCGAAAAAATAGTGATTAAGCCCTTGCAAAGGTTTTACCGGTGGGTAGATTATAATTTGGAGATTTGGAGATTGGGGGATTTGGAGATTGGGGGGGGGGAGGTTGATATGAGAGGATTTTATGGAAGTTTCTTATGAGCCAATTTCAAAACTACCCGTGGCCGCGCGGCCTGCCATTTTGGATGCGAGG
>CAZANS010000410.1:0-2368 GCA_964486565.1 uncultured Victivallales bacterium | reverse complement strand
GCGAAATACCACCCCGACGAAGGAATTTTCAGCCGTGCCGGGAGTGCCCCCGGAAACCTCCGTAGCCTCAGGCTGACCTGAAAGATCAAGCACCTCGAAGGGCTTCTCAGACCACTCATGGGGTAGGAGCATTCGAGTCGCGGGTATTTTTCAACCGCAATCGCCAACCGCCATGCGTTGGCCTTATCCCTCCAGCTTCCCGATGTAGTCCTCGGTATTTTCGGTCGCGCTGTTGAGTGCTCTGAAGTATGACTCGACGAGAGGCTTCTCGCCGCAGATGCTGATGCTGCCGGCGAAGCTTCCGTCGGCGGTTCTCATCCTGCAGTTCCCGACGGCGATGAAACCGCCATTCTGAAGCTCGGTGAGCGGGGTTATGAATATCTCCGCGTTTTTGATGATCGTGAATCCTGCGTTCCCGAGGATAGAGCTGAATGTGCGCGGCGCCATTCTTCGCATGAGGGAAGAGAGCCATGGCTGCAGCATGCCTGCTATCTCTATGAACTCGTAGCTTTCGCTTCTGCCGACGCGTGTCATGTAGATCTGAGTGTTGAATTCGCGTATGAACTCTATCAGGCCGCGGAGCTTCTTCCTGGCGTTTGTGAAACTGCCGGGTTTGATGAATATAAGGCTGATGTTCCTTTCGCTGCTGACGTCCATCGTCGCCGTGTCAACGGGCATGCAGAACTTGAAGTCTTTGAAACTTGCGTCATGGACAATGCCCCACATCAGCAGTGCCGGCAGCGGCGCGGGTCCCTGCATCTCGTTGTAGTAAAGCTCGTTGAGCTTCTTGCGCAGCTTGAGGATCTTCGAGAAATCGCAGAATATCCTGCCTCGGTACATGCCGTCTCCGGCATAGATCAGCTCTGGAGCCGCCCATGGATCCTTCAGCGCGGGGAACACCACCGGGCCGCACTCACCCCATTGCCGCTTGAGCACGTCGAGCATCTCCTGCATGGGCATGCCGTCAACCGGCGCGTGATGGTACTGGAACCAGAGGTCGGCCTCGGCGAAGTCGCAAGAGAACCTGCATACGATGTTCAGGAGGCCTGCGCCCGGGTGCTTCAAGATCCTGAATTCCGGAGTGGCAAGCCTTTCCGGGGACAGGCATTTCGGATCAGAGGCATCAGTCGTGAAAAAATGTATCATGGTGGCCTGCAGTATCCTGTCGCCGTAGTGACGCATGGTTATCTGCTCGGAAACCGAGTTGAACTCGCCCCTTATCCTGGCTCGGATCCTGCGGGATATTCTGGAAAGCCTTTTCTTGTCGTCGGCATCGGAAGAGTCGTTGTATGCGTCAACCACGATCTCGCTTAGCCTGTCTGACTTCGAGGCGCTAAGCAGGACACCCTGCTCCTTTCCCGACTCGAAGTGTGGGAACAGGCGCAGCAGCTTCCCGCGGCGGTCGAACTCGGCCTCGACTATGTCAACATACTCGTGCCGCTGCTTGGTGACGGAAAAAGTATGCGCCTCTATCCGCCAATGGAATACAGGATTATCCTTCAGGAACTTGAAAAGACGCGACACTAGAAGAATCTTCGCCATGTTCAAGTCTGTATTGCATACATCGCCGCCGTTAAGATAATTCAGACGGAAGGATGCCAGGCAAAACTTCGAATGCTCCTTGCGCAGAAAAACCTGCGTGATCCTGCGCCAGCCGTTCTCCATCGCGAAGAAGCCCAAGTTCCTCAGCAGTTGCAGAAACTTTATCACGACAAAGAAAAACATCCCGCCAAGTGTCCAGTTGCCCTTGAAAAGACGCGACATCCGCATCCGGCGCATCTGCCCAATGGCAGATGACGCCAAAGTCTGTTCCTGCTCCCCGCCAGCTCCCTTGACCTGCTCCAGAGAAAGCGAGTCGTCAGCAGAAAGAGTATCGGGGTCGCCCAAAAAATCCAATATAGCCGCAGCCACCTCCGCCGGGGATTCCTCGTGAGGACAATGACCCGCGTCACGGACAAGCTTCAGACGGGAATTCGGTATGGCGTTCCGGAAATGAAACGCATCCTCAATCCCTATGACAGTGTCCTCAACTCCCCAGACCACCAAAGTCCTTATCTTAAGCTCCCCAAGCCGCCTGTAGAAATCCGCGAAATTCGCAATCAGCAACTGCCTAAGAGATGCGATCATGCACTCCTTGGCATAGGGCATCGAGAACACCTTCGAATACTCCTCGATGGTCTCGTCGCGGATCTTCACAGGGTCATGGTAAAGCTCCGAGAGTATATACAGAGGCAGCACCGCCGGACGCGCGTCGGAATACTTCAGTATTATCGCCTCCTCCGCAGCACTCATAAACTCAGCCACAAAATCCGAGATCTTAAGGAACATACCAGCGCTGTCTATAAGGATCAGAGAGCCAACCCTGGAG
>CAZANS010000409.1:0-2382 GCA_964486565.1 uncultured Victivallales bacterium | reverse complement strand
TCAAAACTCCGCGTGAACCGCGTTGGGAGCGCAGGTGCGGCAGGCGGTGCGGCGAAATGTCACGCCGCGCGGGCACGGGGAGTTTTGAAATTGGCTCGTCAATATGAGATATTGTGACTGCTCAGGTAGTCAGGAGTCAGAATGAAAGAACCGGCGAAAACATTCGAAGATTTGACGGCGTTTTTTATCAAAACTCCTAAATTCAAAGAGTTTGTTTATGACAGGAAGTATATACGGCAAGGGTTCGCTACCTCCTTGGATAAGGGTGAGGATAGGCTGCGGCGATGGGAGGAGCGAGGTTGCCTCGATATTGGGTGAGCTTTCTCTGAACACGGTCTGCGGGAGTGCGATGTGCCCGAATCTGAATGAGTGCTGGCATAGGCGCACAGCCACGTTCATGATACTCGGTGCCCAATGCACTCGGGACTGTCGGTTCTGCGCGGTTCCGCATGATTTGGTTCTCCCTCCTCCTGATCCATCGGAGCCTGGGCATATCGCCGAAGCCGTGAGGCGGCTTGGGCTGAGGTATGTTGTGATAACTAGCGTGTCTAGGGACGACCTGCCCGACGGGGGTGCGTCTCATTTCGCGGAAGTCGTCCGCGAGGTCCGCAAGGTTGAAGGCGGGATCAAGGTGGAGGTGCTTACGCCGGACTACCACGGGTACGATCTAGCGAGGGTCCTTGATTCCCTGCCGGACGTGTTCAACCATAACATCGAGACTGTCGAGAGGCTGTCGAGCGAGATCCGTGACAAGGCCGACTACCGTGGATCGTTGCGGACGCTCGCTGAGGCATACTCGTACGCGGAAGGAGCAGTCCCTGTGAAGTCGGGCCTTATGGCTGGGCTGGGTGAGACCGACGATGAGGTCGAGGAGACCATACGCGACATACGCTTCACCGGTTGCTCCATGCTCACCATAGGGCAGTATTTGTCGCCTTCAAAAGGGCACTGGCCTGTGCAGCGCTTTGTGCATCCGGAGACATTCGAGAGATGGCGGAGCCTCGCGATCGGGCTGGGGTTTGCGAAAGTCGCAAGTGCGCCTCTGGTAAGAAGCTCCTACAACGCGGAGGTGCTTTCCGAAGGCTAACCCTTCCTGATTATCGCCTCGATCTCGTCATACCGCACCAGGCGGCTGAATGGAAGAAGCCCTGAAAGAGCTCTGGCCTCCACCCTTATCCCGCCCTCCTCGAGTATGGCCATAGGGTTCAGACCTCCTACCACGACGGCGCCCAGACATCCCTCCGAGACGGGTATTCCGAACAACGACTGTCCGGGTCTGCCGATCTCGAGGAAGGCACCGAGGCCGATGCTCTTGAGTTTACCTGCTAGCGCGACAACGTTGTCATAGCTTTCGGAGGGCAGTTCTCTGAAGCCTATCCCGATTCTTCCGTTTCCGTTTGTGACCGCGCCAGTGTAGTCCGTCCTGCCGCCGCTGATGAAAAGCTCCAGAGGGTCGAGGCTGGTGCCGTCGTAACGGATTATCTCGACCATCCTCTCGGGCTTGTGGTTTCGGAGTTCAAGCAGCCCGCAGAAAAGCGAGCGCACAGGCACACCGTGCTTCAGCAGCACCCCGTTGAGGGTAATCGAGCAGACGGTGCAGAGGGAAATCTTCCCCGGGGGCACGACCATGTCCCCTATTTTCTCCCCCGGCTTGAGGATTCCGACGAGATAGCCCATAGCGTAGCCGAGAGAGAAGACCCGGCAGATGTCGTCAATTTTCGACAGCAGCACGTCTGGGTCAACCATCGTTGAGTTGACCACCACGGTTCCCGAGCGCAGTGCGAGGTCGAAGGTCATCTGGTAAGTCATTCTGTCTATTCTGGCCGACATGTAACCCACGCGCTCGAGCAGTTTGGAGCTTCCCAGCTCCTCCCTGCCCTTCTCACTTATCATCCTGCCGCGCTTGCCGTGGCTCTCGGCAAGGCCTTCCTCGTCTAGCTGTTTGAGGTATAGCCTCACCGTCCTCTCGCTGATTTCTGCCCCCCCGATATTCAATGACTCAGCGATCCGCCTGCTGCTCAAGGGGCCGCCTGCCCCCCTCAGAAGCTCCAAGATCTGCAGTCTCTTCTTTCCCGATTTATCGCCTGCCATGGCCACTCCCTAATCTTGCCTATGCGCCTCCAGAAACACGTTGGCGGTCAATCTACCATACATTTGACACAGGCGCAACAAAAGGGGCAACAAAGGGACGGAGTATTTCTGTTGTCAGTCTGGTTAGGTTCATTTTTTGTGACTGCTCAGGTAGTCAGGAGTCAGGATGAAAGAACCGGCGAAAACACTCGAAGATTTAACGGCGATTTTTCCGAGTTGACGGCAGTGTTAGTGGAAGAGCCAATTTCAAAACTCCCCGTGGCCGCGCGGCCTGCCATTTTGGATGCGAGG
>CAZANS010000408.1:0-2391 GCA_964486565.1 uncultured Victivallales bacterium | reverse complement strand
TTGGAATAAGGTTACTGCGCGACTGAATATATCCTGTACGGAATGCTTGTCATCAAATGCTTCTATAATCCCCAATAATATCAAGGGCATAGAAAAAGTTTTTGCCATCCATATACTGTATTTGATGGAGGACCAAGCCTCTTTGCATCCATTGGTTGCCAGTAAAATTTTCTTTTTCATCGGAATAAGATCACTCCTAGAAGCCCTGCACCGATCAGGACAACCGGGGAGGGGATATTAAGTAAAAGGGAAACTAAACTTAATGCAGCAATTATGATCGCGCGTTTTTTTATCGCTTTTGTTTTGTCATTGCGAAAAATCTGCCAGCCAATAACCAACATCAGCATCGCTACGGCGGGAGTCATCCCGTCTATGAAATTGGCAAGCCAAATTTCGCCTTGTATTTTCTCCAGCATAGAGACAGCAAGCAGCATCAGCACGGTAGGCGGAATAATGGAGCCGAGCAAAGCTGCGCTCATCCCGCTCATCCCACCCGCAGAATAGCCTACAAACATGGCGAGTTTTATGGCTTCGCTACCCGGTAGCACATTGGAAAAACCGACAGCTTCAATGAATTCAGTCTCTGTCATCGTTTCGCCGATAGCTTCTTTATATAATAAACCGATCGAGGCGGGACCTGAAGTACTCAAGGTGTTGACTTTGAGAAAAAGCCAAAATAATTTCAGCCATGCGCGGAATTTGGGTGTTTTCATCAGAGTAAAAATATCCCCGCTACACCTGCCAACAACAAAACCAGTGGCGCAGGCGCATCAAACCACAAAGCGATTAGGCTAACAACACCAATCCCTAGCACTGGCACGGGCAGTTCCCCGTTATTGCTCCCTTTTAGGATTTTCCACGCGACGAATGCCATCAATACTCCGACAGCTGGCGTTAGCCCCTCGACGAATCCGCCAATCCATCTTTTACGGCGCAGGCGATGCAGGATTTTGACAACACCAAACATCAGGATCGTAGGCGGGAGCAGGGATGCGGTCAGCGCGACGGTTGCGCCCCAAAATCCGCCTGCTTCGACCCTCCCGCCGCAGGCGCAAACAGGCTCACGAAGCCGCAGAAGGTTGTCAGCAGGCCAGCGCAGATATACAGAGGCGTTGGCCAGCCTTCCGCCTTCGCACGCTGGAATACGAATCCCACTGCGATCCAGGCCACCGACAGCAATGCGACCAGCGGGATCTGCTCCCTGTATGGCGTGCCACGGAAAGCCGACAGCGCAAACAGAACCGCAACGCTGATCCAACACGCGGTGCCGACGCGGAACCCCGCGTCCTTCCGGAGCCGCGGCATCAGCGCATAGAAAACAACAAACGGAATTGCAGGCCACAGCAGATTCGGCCCGCCCCCCGGCCACGCCTGAACCAAAGCGACGCATGCCAGCGCGATACCCGTGACATGGCCGACAACTGCGGCGCCGGCTGCCACTGCCGGTTGGCGCTTCTTTGCGGCCGCCGACAGCACGAACAGCGCAAGCACAACCGCCGCACCGGCATAGAGGCGCATGTCAACAGCGGACGTCAGCCCGCAGATCACAAGCAACGCACCCAAGGCAAACAGCACCTCGGCAGCCCAAGCCCTCAGGCTGGCGTGCCTCAGCGCCCAGGCCACCGCGTATGCCACGGACAACACGAGCACGCACACGCCGGTGCGGATAAGCCCCAAGCCACTCATCGGCCCCAAGACGAGCACGCCGACGGTTGCAAGCGCGCCCACGATGGTCACGGCCGAGTCGAGCAGATCGCGCCGGGTTCCACGTCTCGAGAACGCCGCAAGCAATATGCTGATGAATCCTATCGCGGTGAGCGCCTCGACGGTCGGGCCCACCCCGCCGACAGCCGCTATCACCACGGCCGCCACCGAAAGAATCAGCCAACTCAGGCTCGTGCCCCCCCGAGCAACCTCGCGGCCGCGCGCTTCGGCCAGGGCAGACCAGCCGCCGGCCACGGCCGCACCGGCCGCACACGCCACCCACGAGGCTGTGCCGTATCCGGCTGCAAGCAGCAGCCCGCTCACATAAATCCCGGCAACGGCAGGCCCAATGCCGCACAACACAAAACCGCCCCCAAGGCGCCACGCCAACGCGAGCACGCCTGCCAGCCCCACTGCGGCGCCGGCAAGGCCCGCCTCGGGGCCCAGCATCCGCAAAAGCACATACCAGGCAAAGAAAGCCGGGAAGACGGCGGACTCCGCAAAGCTTCGCTGGGCGGGCCCGTCGGCCGAACTCTGCGCAGTCCTGAAGAATTGCCACAGAGCACCTAGCGAAGCCACCAGGCATACCAGCGGCCACGTCATCGTGAACCACCTGGCGTCTGAAGCCAGGCCGCCAACGCCCATCAGCCCCGCGGCAATGAACATCGCCGCAGGCAGCACGAAAGT
>CAZANS010000407.1:0-2398 GCA_964486565.1 uncultured Victivallales bacterium | reverse complement strand
ACATTCAATTTTAACTCCTGGTATGTCTTATGTCGTTTCTGATGAATTAAGTTCTCATCGATCAGTTACAAAAAATGGTGTGAAATTAATGATCATTGACGGAGATTTTCTGAAATTAAAATAATAAAGCGTATAACAAGACAATGAACCGGACGGGAAATACTTCTGTTTTTAATTTGAATAGTTCGGTGGCACTCAAGCAGTTCGCCGCCGCCGGTTATCTTTACCGTTGAGGAGTAAAAAATAAAGTCAAACACAAAAGGAGGTGATGAATATGCCAGATTTTGGAACCCCATTTTCGGGACTCGCAAAAGGTCAAAAACTTACTAAAGAAGAATTAATTCGTGCAATTCGTTTTATGATAGCTGCTGAATATGAGGCTGTCCAACTGTATATGCAATTGGCGGAATCAACGGATAATAAATTAGCAATTGAAGTATTAAAGGACATTGCCGATGAAGAAAGGGTTCATGCGGGGGAATTCTTACGTTTATTGAAAGAATTAGCGCCAGATGAAGAAAAATTCTATGCCGAGGGTGCAGAAGAAGTTGAAGAAGAAATAGAAAAATTAAAAAAGAGTTAACAAAAAAAACTCCTAACAAATCGCTTCACTCTGACCGTAAGCCGCGCCCGATTTCATCGGGCACGGCTTACGGCAGGTGAACTCAGGCGAAAGCTGAACGAAACCAACACATGAAAGGAGGATACCATGAAAGACGAGAAGAAGAAACTTACCACCAACGCCGGCGCACCTGTCGTCGACAACCAGAACATCATGACCGCCGGACCGCGCGGCCCGGCATTGCTGCAGGACGTCTGGTTTCTGGAGAAGCTAGCCAACTTCGACCGTGAGGTGATCCCCGAGCGGCGCATGCACGCCAAGGGCTCCGGCGCCTATGGCACCTTTACCGTCACCCATGACATCACCAAATACACCAAGGCCAAAATTTTCTCCGAGGTAGGCAAGAAAACGGAGATGTTTGTGCGCTTTTCCACCGTGGCTGGCGAACGTGGCGCGGCCGACGCCGAGCGGGATATTCGCGGCTTTGCCATGAAGTACTACACCGAGCAAGGCAACTGGGATCTTGTGGGCAACAACACCCCGGTTTTCTTTCTCAAGGATCCCCTCAAGTTCCCCGACCTGAACCACACCGTAAAAAGGGATCCACGCACCAACCTGCGCAGTGCCAAGAACAACTGGGATTTCTGGAGCCTGTTGCCCGAGGCGCTGCATCAGGTGACCATCACCATGAGCGAGCGGGGCATTCCGCTTTCCTACCGTCACATGAATGGTTACGGCAGTCACACCTACAGCCTGCTTAACGCCAATAATGAGCGGTATTGGGTCAAGTTTCACTTCAAAACCCAGCAGGGGATCAAGTGCCTGAGCGACCAGGAGGCCGAGGTTATCATCGGCAAGGACCGCGAGAGCAATCAACGTGACCTGTATGAGAGCATCGAAAAGGGTGACTTTCCACGCTGGAAGATGCAGATCCAGGTCGTTCCGGAAAAGGACGCCGTAAAGTTCCCCTTCAACCCCTTCGACCTTACCAAGGTCTGGCCGCACGGAAACTATCCGATGATCGACGTCGGGATGTTCGAACTTAACCGCAACCCGGAAAACTACTTTGCCGAGGTCGAGCAGTCCGCCTTCAACCCGGCCAATATCGTACCGGGAATCGGCTTCTCCCCCGACAAGATGTTACAAGGTCGGCTCTTTTCCTACGGCGATGCCCAGCGCTACCGGCTGGGCGTCAACCACCATCTGATTCCGGTCAACAAAGCCCGCTGTCCATTCCATAGCTACCACCGCGACGGCGCCATGCGGGTGGACGGCAACTACGGCGGCACCCTGGGCTACGAGCCCAACGGTTACGGTGAATGGCAGGAGCAACCGGACTTTAAGGAACCGCCGCTCTCCATCGAAGGGGCCGCCGATCACTGGAATCATCGCGAGGATGACGACGATTACTACAGCCAGGCCGGCAACCTGTTCCGCCTGATGAACCCCGAGCAGCAACAGCTGCTTTTCGGCAACACAGCCCGCGCCATGGGGGATGCACCGCGTAAAGTCAAGACCCGCCACATCGGCAACTGCCTGAAGGCCGATCCGGCCTATGGGAAAGGGGTGGCGGATGCACTTGGAATCCCACTCAGTGAGATTCCCGCATAGGAAACACAATTAATTAGCTAACAAAGGCATCCAGCGGACGGCCAACAACCGCCGCTGATGCCTGTCTTTCGGCTATATTACATTATGAGAATACTCAAAGGATTAGTAATTATTATTCTAATATATTTTGTTTCATCTAATTTGGGAAATTTCAATGCAATGAAAAACAAAAATTGTTCAGAAGAAATATCAGGATTGAAAACTTGTATACAATTAAAAAACCGA
>CAZANS010000406.1:0-2421 GCA_964486565.1 uncultured Victivallales bacterium | reverse complement strand
CTCGCATCCAAAATGGCAAGCCGCGCGGCCACGGGGAGTTTTGAAATTGGCTCTCCTAATTCGCATTTTACTGGCTTTGAAGTGAGGCTATCTACGCACAAAAAAATTTTAACTTTTAGTGTCTACGCCAAATTGACGTTCAAAAGGTTTAAAATTCCCATCTGCTCCTTGTCAGGCTCTGAAATGTTGGACTTCACTACAACACCGTTGATGAGGTTGTCAATTTTCCTGATTGACTTCAGACGCTCCACAACTACAGCAAACGTCCAGCGCCTATCCTGCCCCTGACCATCGAAATCAAACAACGGCTTCAGACGTTCCATTGCATGCCATTGCAGATAGTAAGCAAGCATAACGATGAATATATGTGCTTCTATCCTGCCATCGTTCTTGTGATAGACGGTGCGTAACTCAAGCATGACGTTTTTCATGTTTTGGAAAGCCTGTTCCACCTTCTGCAGATTTTGATATCCGAGGACAACTTCCTCTTTACTCAACGCGTCATGGCTTGCTGTGCTCTTTATCACATAGCAACCGTCAAGTTCTTCGTCTGTAGCTACTTTATCTGTTTTCAGTTCCCAGGAGAACCCGCCTTCCTCATTGACATCCCAACTGAAGAATTTCTCTATTTTATACTTCTCAAAGATCCGGCCTACACTGGCGGCAACTTTCTTAGGATCTCTTTTTTTCTTCACTGATGCCTTCTTTTCCAGTTGTGATGTTACTTTTCCCATCATTGAGGCACGGGTCTGTCGTTCTTTACGCTTCTCCTGCTCGTTTTTACACAGGAGATATCTAGTCCCGTCGTTGGAATCGACAACTTCAGTGATATTCTTTTCATCGAACAAATCTTTTTGTATATCCTCCCTCTCCAGCAATGCTCTCATCTCATGGTGGGTCAATGCGGTTATAACCTTAAAATCAGTCTCGCTTATTTCTTCAACCCTTTTTGCTGTAAGCATTCCCCTGTCCCCGGTCAAGACAGCCTCTCTTATGCCGTATTTCACTGAAAGTTTTCTGACTTGATGCAGCACGGTCGTCTGATCAGAGACATTCCTTTTGAATATCTCCACACCGACCGGGCAGCCCGCCTTGTTCGTCAACAACCCCAGAGTTATCTGTTTATATCTGACTTTCCCTCCCTTGCCTTTGCCAAACACAACTTTTTGCGACCTTTCATATTCTCCTTCGAGCCAGATGTTTGTGATGTCGTAAAGAATGACGCACCCGCCCTCCAAATGCTTCCTTGCAAGTTTGCGTTCAATGCGTGTTTTCCGCTTGAGCAGTTCATCCATCGGCCTATAGCAATGTTTCTTCACATCGGGTCTTACTCCATATTCGTGTCTGGACAATTCCCATAATGCCGTATCCATGTATTGATTCACAAGGCTTAACTTGCTCCCCTGATACAAAATTTTCCCGATTATCATCGCCATGACATCTTCCCGCCATTCAGTTTTGATTGAGCTTATGGCATCCTCCAGCCCTATTTGTTTTGCCAGGCTCTTGAAGGCACAAGATGCTCCATATTCGTACGCTACAGAGTTTTTGAGGTCAAGAAGCTTAAAGTCTCCAATCTCATTTTTAATGCTGGATTTTAATTGCCGTATGTATTCTGGCGGCAGCTTGCTGAGATTCGCGATGGTATTGTGTCTTACTTTTCCGTTTCTGTCCCGATAAGATTCCCTCACCAGAACCGTCCTGTAAACCTTCTCCCCCTGCTTCTTTTTTATCTCTTCAATATACATCGGGACTACCTTTGTTTAGGTTGAAAAATAAAATAACGCTCACCAATCAGTAGTCAAGCGAGTGTTTAAAATTCATTTAATACCGCCGTGGCTACAAATAGGCAAAAAATTAACCTCACTTCAGCCTCAAAAAAGTCACTACAATGCGCTTATGGCATCTTCGGGCGGAGGCAGTTCCCTTCCCATGTCGTAATGCCCGTATATCTCGTTGTCTGGCAGAGGGCGTTTGAAAACGACGAACTCTGCCATTTTCCCCTGGAAGTTTCATTTCGCACCTCGGTTTTGATTTCTTTGCAACTGCCCGAATTCGACTTGAATACAGCATGGATGGTGCCATAATACGATGTTTTGAAATTGGCTCTGTAATATGTCGGCGATATGGACGGAAGTCAAGTTCCCACGTTTTGTTAGGAAGTATTTTTGTGTCGCTGGGAAAGTCGGGCGTGTTCGCCGGATGTGCCCCCTACGGCCTTGTGGGAAGTGTATTAGGAGTGGGTCTGGGAATAGGATGAATGAGTTTGAAGATGAAGCGGAAACTTAAGATTTGCCATGTGATCACTCGGATGATAGTTGGTGGGGCGCAGGAGAACACTCTTCTTACTGTCGAGGATCATCTTGGCAAGGGTCATGATGTGACCTTGATTACCGGCCTGTCGCCCGGCCCGGAGGGGGA
>CAZANS010000405.1:0-2437 GCA_964486565.1 uncultured Victivallales bacterium | reverse complement strand
TTTTCAACGTAATTATTCTTTCTTATCCGCGTAGATTCGCGAAGATTCGCGGGCTACTTCCCCTGTCATTTGGATATTGGACATTGGACATTGATTATTGGATATTCTATCTCCCCTTCCCCTGGCTGAAATCAACCTTGTTTATCTCTGGTTTGGATGATCATTCAGGGGGCAGCTCCATAGTGAATTCCTCGGTGAACCTGACCTTGACATCATTCTCGTAAATATGAAAATAGATGAAAAGGTTCTTAAACTTCTTAGGCGCGGCTTTTTTAACATCTATTTGCTTGTCATGGTGTTGCCCATCGGGAGTAGTCCAAAGGATAGTAGCTACCTCAGGGAAAGGATGCTTTTCTCCAACATATAAAGATACATCTTGGCGGTTTTTGGACATCGTAGACATTCCGAATGTGAATGTTTGATATGCAACACTAACGTTCTGCATTTCGCTTCCGCTTAAGTTGTGTACTACCACATGATACATCGGCTTTTTAAAACAACTTGCAAGAAAAATTGACATCGTTGTCGAAATAATAATTGTAAGACATATCCGTACTGTTTTCATGTCGACTCTCTGGTTAATGTTTTATTCGTGCCAATAAACAGGACGGTCGCTCGGCCTTTGGGATTTATTGTTTTGGAGACCACCCTTTTTCTGGTACCCATTCCTCGTCGAAACTTGAGTTGGATTGAAAGTTGGCAATGACAGGCTGGAGGAATCTGGAAATCTCAGCAGCCACCAACGACAAACTCTTGACATGAACATTCGGCTTTGCTTTTCTGACAAAGGCATTCCACTGCACCTTCTTTTGCTGATCTTCATAAAATTCTGAAGTAAGCGCGAAGGGAACACCGCATGGAAGAGCTGTATCTCGCCGGACAAATGTATTTTTAATTGCTTTGCAGAGTATCTCGCCCTTAAAAGGAAAAAGCTTTGATAGGAGCCATATATCGTAAAAATCCTTCATCCTGCTGTTCGCCAAATCCAACCGGACCATGGCTTCCAGTTTTTCGGCAACCATCGTGTATCGAGGATAGGCTCTTAGCTTAGGTCGCGGCGCATCGAAAATCGTCGGATATTCAATGTCCTCCGGACACGGGGTAACCGCGTCACCAAAACCAATGTCAATCTGCAAAGGAATCCTGGCTGTATTTAAAACCCCGACAAGGGTTACTCGGACCCCGCCATATTCCTGCCCCTCCCGAATCTCCTCAATCTTTAGCGTGTCTGTCTTGTAGATCATGCCGTCAGAGTCACAGTCGGCATTGCAGATTTCGCCAAAAATCTCTGCAAGATTATTCAAATCAGGTGCTACAAGGCCAAGAAGGTCGGCATCCCGGGTTACTCGGTAGTTTTGCCCCATCCAAACCAGAAACAGGGTAGCCCCCTTCAGAATGAAGCGGTCATTATATGATGATGTGCTCAAACGATATAGCAACCTTTCCATTCCATACCGAGAAAGCAGCAAGTTGAAGTCATCATTATTGCTTTTTGACAAGTTGAGCAAACGCTGAAAAATCGAATGTGCCAAGTTCCTATTGCTGTCTCTGCTCATACAGTGGCCTCCAGATACGGACGCATTATTCTGAGCACCTTGTTGATTTTTGCAGCCTCGACCAGCTCGTTCATAGTAGCCTTTCTGGTTCTCCAGACTTCACGAAGAGCTTCAGTGGCAACGTCAAGACCGACTTTATTTCTGAACTTAAAGCAGTCAGCTACTGTTTTGGCAGGGCTGTAAATTTTAACGACCACCCCGTTAAGGACATGCTCTTGCACCCCATATGAATATGCTGGACCCGAAACATAATTCAGATGGAGCGGAGGGTAATCTATCTTAGGGCTCCATGCGCCTCTAGGAACAATGATCCATATTTCATGGGGGATCTGGGTTGATATCCCGTGGAAGTTCAAAGCCGAAAGAAGACCAACAACGGCATTCGGAACTCGTTTTGCCACCTCCACAAGGTTCGTGTTTTCATTGATCTCAGAATCTGGGAGAGAATACAGCCCGACAGCTGTTTTCTGAAGCAGTCC
Organism: uncultured Victivallales bacterium; assembly: GCA_964486565.1. Classification (GTDB taxonomy): domain Bacteria; phylum Verrucomicrobiota; class Lentisphaeria; order Victivallales; family JAADHT01; genus JAFGFR01. The sequence goes on along the minus strand of CAZANS010000405.1, from coordinate 402 downwards.
TTCATCGCGCATTGTATAAAGATAATTCCTGCTGATACCCAGAGCCTCAACATCCTCTGCTCTGATAATGATCTGTTTCCTGGCCAGCTCAAGTATCTGTCTCTTACGATCCACAATACCCTCCTTTGTGCATATGCTCTTCAAATATACACAAGCGAAGAGGATATGCAACGCATTTTTTGGATTAAACCCCAAAATGCCAGAATTTGCACCCTTCGCCGATACAGACCTGCCGAGACCCTGCTGACATAGAAAACGCCGACTCCCCGGCCGCGATAACCCGGAAGCAATCCTGAGTCTGTAAGTTTCTGCATCCCATACAGGAATATTACACCCCTTTTGAGGATTTTTCAACGTAATTATTCTTTCTTATCCGCGTAGATTCGCGAAGATTCGCGGGCT
>CAZANS010000404.1:0-2454 GCA_964486565.1 uncultured Victivallales bacterium | reverse complement strand
CTTCAGGCAGCAACCGATCCAGATATTCTGCGATCATACCGGCTTTCTCCGATTCCTTACGCACAGCTGTTTGCTGGATCATGGCTTCAAATTCCATTTCGGAATTGTTTAGGCCCCACTCCCCAGCACTGGCGAGTTCTCCATCATCTCGAAGTCAATGCACGCCGGCGGGGAGGCGGAGAAAAACCGCTACGACAAAAAACTCATGCGAATGGGCATATTCACCGCAGTGGCGATAACCATACACAACTTCCCTGAAGGGCTCGCCACCTTCCTCGCCGCACTGCACGACCCAGGAGTCGGCATTGCGATCGCAGTAGCAATAGCCCTCCACAACATCCCAGAGGGAATCAGCGTGTCAGTCCCGATCTTCTATGCCACTGGAGATAGAAAGAAGGCCTTCATTTATTCCGCCCTGAGCGGGCTGGCCGAACCCGCCGGAGCCCTGATAGCATACCTGATGATACGCTTGTTCTTCGGAAGCGGAAACGGTGTTTTGCCGAATGAGATCATGGGCATAACTTTCGGGCTGGTCGCCGGGATCATGGTATATATCAGCCTTGACGAGCTGCTGCCCACCAGCCGGGCGTACGGCAAGGGGCACGACAGCATAATCGGGCTGGTCGCCGGAATGCTCGTCATGGCACTGAGCCTGCTTCTGATGAAATAGCCCGGAGCACGATGAGACCACCAAGCAAAAAAATCTCCCGCGCAGCAAAACTGATCCCGCTTATAGTCATCGCCGCCGCCATACTACCATTCCTGTCGGGGCTCGACGGCGAACTCCTCTTCGATGACGTGCCTCTCATTAAGGACGACCCTTTCTACCTCGAGGAGTCAAATCCGCTGAAGTGCTGGGACAGGTCATTCTGGAAGATCGAGCGCAGACAGGGCCTTTACAGGCCGCTGACAATATTTTCATACTGGACGGACATACGGATATACTCCCCTCTGGCCAACCCGGATACAGGTCTGTTCGAGCCAGGCTTCCGTATCACCAACCTTTTGCTCCATACCATTGTATGCCTGCTGGTCTTCAAGCTGGCATCTCGGCTGGGCATGGGCAAGTCGGTGTCATTCCTGTCAGCCATGATCTTCGCACTTCACCCGATCCATGTGGAGGCGGTAACCCCGGCTTTCGGTAGGGGAGAGCTCCTGTGCTCAATGTTTTTCATCGCCGGCCTCATATCCCACTCCCGCAGAAAGGAATCAAATGTCTTTATCATCGCCGCCGCAATCTGCTATATGCTGTCATTCATGTCCAAGGAAAACGGCATCGCATTCCTCCCTGTTTGCTTACTCATGGATTTATACCTGTTCCCTAAAATCGAGTTCAGCCCCAGGCATCTACTCCAAAGGCTCGCACCATTCGCAATATACGTCGCAGCGCCAGTTGCGGTGTTTGCGTTGAGAATCAAAGCCCTCGGCACACTGCTCCCCGCAAAAGACCATTTCATGCCCGCCATAGACAATGTCATCGCCCTGTCGCCTCTCGTGCTCAGAGTCGTCGCCGCGACTCGAATCCAAGGCATCGCTTTGGCAAAGTTCTTCTGTCCCGCCAGCCTCTCGCACGACTACTCCTATGCAGTGATCCTGCCCTCCGAGTCAATCCTCGACCCCCTCGCATGGCTGACTCTCATCTCCTTCGCCGCTTCAATCGCCTTGTTTGTCAAAATATACCCCAGAGACCGCAGAAAAATCCTTTTCCTTGCATCCTCATACATCATCCTCATGATCCCGGCCGGGAACTTCATCGTCCCGGCAGGCACCATCTTCGCCGAGAGACTCCAGTACCTGCCGTCTCTGTGCCTCTGCCTCGCGGCCGCCATACTACTTTTGCGAATCTCGCGGAAAATCCCACCGAAAGCCTTCATCGCCGCCGCAACTATCATCCTCATGGCCATGTTCATAAGGACATTCCACAGGACTTTCGCCTGGGAAAACGAGATGTCCCTAAGTCTGGCAGGCATCCACTCCGCGCCTCAGAGCGTGAAAATCTGGAACAACCTCTCAGTTCAACTGTCAAAGGCCAACGACTACCAGAACGCCATCATAGCAGCAGACAAGGCCATCGAGATATATCCACAATATGCCACTGGATACGCCAACAAAGGCACATATCTCGCACAGATGGGCCTTTTACAGGAATCCAAGGAAAGTCTACGGCAAGCCTTGCGCCTAAGCATTAACCATATACACGCGAACTACATGCTCGGTGTAGTCTATGCCGAGGAGGGATATCTCGAGAAGGCCATCATGGTGTGGGAAAGGATTCACGAGGTATATCCTCGGGACCCCAAGGTCAAAGAGGCTCTGAATCTCGCAAGGCAGGGCAAATGGCTGAACAAAAGCAACATGCGGCATCCCGAGGAGCTTGAATAATGAGACTTTTAAAGCTAATGAGCCAGTTTCAAAACTCCGCGTGAACCGCGTTGGGAGCGCAGGCGCGGCAGA
>CAZANS010000403.1:0-2455 GCA_964486565.1 uncultured Victivallales bacterium | reverse complement strand
CTTGATCGAGCTGCTGGTGGTGATTGCCATCATCGCCATCCTGGCAGCCATGTTAATGCCGGCGCTGAGCCTGGCCAGGAAGACGGCCCACGAGGCCATTTGCATCAACAATATACGCCAGCTATGCCTGGCGTCGGCCAGCTACGCCGTCGACAATGCCGACGAGTACCCGCCGCCGGTCGCCTACAATAATGATGCTACTACAAATCAAGCTTCGCCGCACCCGCACGACCTGAAGTCGTCGGACGCCAGAATCCTCGCTCCCTACATCGGCCAGGATCCGAACCGGTTCGACGACGAATCCACGCGGCTGACGGCGGCGACGTTCCCGGCAATCATGCAATGCCCCTTCGGCAAGTTCTGGTCGAGGGAGATAACAGGGAGGAAGCACCTCAGCGGCGAGCCGGCTGCTTACTACTACCTGACGGGCTACGCTTACTTTGGGAATCTCGAATGGACGCCGGCCGGCTGGGCTGCTCCTGGCACGTTCGTGCCGCTGGCGTTCAAGAAGAAGTACGCGTCAAAAAACTGTGATGGCGACGCCGCGCTCTGGGGCGACACTGTCTCGTCATCCACGTTTACCGAGGTTGTTAGCAATCAGCGGGTTGAGGGTTACACGCACAGTAAGAGACGCGCCTACGATATCTTGGGCGATGCAGCAGGATTCTCCGGACCGTTCTGGGGCTTCTGGAAAATCAGCTCCAGCTTCACCAACTTCGAACGCCAGACCCTGGGCCGCGTGGACGGCTCGGTGAAGGCGAGAATGCCGGACGAGGTCAATCCCCAACCAGAAAATCATAGCGGCGCCGGCCTTACCTGGGGCTCGGGGTCTACGCAATACAGCTGGTGGTACTACTGACCTGCATGGCACGGGCGCCGGGCGGATACAACAGGTACGGGCTTGTGTCTCAGCCAGGTGGAAGGTGTTCTTCCGAGGAGGCTGCTCCAGATTGAATCGAGGACCCCTTCAAATAAGAAACCGGGGCTTCCTGAAATACGACATCGCAAAAAAAAACTAGCCGCGCTCCTGATGGTTTTCCAGTTGAGGTCGGTGCTGGCGCATCAGGGAGGAATTGGGGACGAAATCGTTCCCTCTGCAATCTCACTGCCCGTTTCCCGCGAGGAAGCGGGCGACATGGTCGGACACCGAATACAAACCCGCACGGCAAGGTCGGTCAGGCTGGGGGTGCTTACGGTGAGATAGTCTTAAAGCTTTGTATACAAATATGTTAACTGCCATTTTTGAGATTTAACTGCTTCATTTAGGATCATAGGTGCGACCCCGACTCCCATATCTGTCCATGCGGCTATTTCTCGAGTATTTTCCGGATTTCGAATGAGTTGAATTTCCATTTGCCGTCGAGTTTGAGCATATCGGAGTGTAGTTCCCTGGCGTCGTCGAAGTAGTCGGTCTCTTTTCTTCTTCCCCTTACGCGCACGGAGTATTCTACCGAGGCGGAGTTGCCCGAGGGTGCGATCTCGATGGAGATATTCTCCACCGAGCCTGTGATGCTTGAGAAGAGCGCCCTGGCCCTTGACATGCTCGCGGCGAACTCCATCGGGGAGTATGTGCCGTTGACCATCGCCTCGTTGACGGAAACCGAGCAGTCCTGGACCACGAAATCCGCCAGGGCTTTGTTCTTCATCGCCGCCGTTATGGCGGTTTCGGGTTCGTTTTTGGAGCATGTCTCGGCGAATGAGTGGAGCTGCCTGGCGATGGCTTCCTCGTCGGACTCCTTTTTGAGGAAAAGGAACCACACTGCGAGACCCGCCGCAGCCGTCAAGAATGCCGCAATCAAAATCCTTCTCATTGTCGCCGTTCCTTTTTGATCATCACCACAGGGGCTTGCCGTACAGCCTGTCGAGGCGAACTGCGCCGAACTCGTGCAACTCGATCGGCATGCTTCGGTTGTCCCCGACCACGTAGACCCTGTCCTCCGGGACTGTCCGCTCGGCCAATTCCCAGTCGCATGGCTTCCTCACGCAGGGCTCCTCGAGTGGAGTGCCGTTGAGCATGAGCTTGCCGTCCTCGAAGGCTATTCTGTCGCCCGGCAGCCCGATGATCCTCTTGAGATAGAGCTTTTTGCCGGCATACCTTATGACGGCCACATCTCCTCGCTCCGGCCCTCCGAACCAGTACGCCGGTCGCCAGCAGAAGTTGAACCCCCTGCTGCCGTAGGTCGGCTCCATGCTCTCGCCTACAACGAACGCCGGCACACAAATGTAACCGAAAAACACCACGGCCACGACGGCAATCAAGGTCAGCCTTATGATGAAGAACCTGTTGATTCTCGGACGGAAAAAGGTCCCGGTGCCCGCATCGTCCCCGGCAAGGCATAGGCAACGCCTGAAACAATTGACAATCTTCTTAGCCCTCATTCACCTGCCGAAATTTATTGTGGAGCCAATTTCAAAACTACCCGTGGCCGCGCGGCCTGCCATTTTGGATGCGAGG
>CAZANS010000402.1:0-2462 GCA_964486565.1 uncultured Victivallales bacterium | reverse complement strand
TCTCCCTCATCGCCACGACATCCGCGAAGTCAAGGTTGTCGAGGGTGAACTGAAGGTCCTTGTTATCGGTAAAGAAATTAGCCATCTGGCAGTCTCCTATGTGAATTTAAACTTTTGCCTTGAAAGCCTTGATCATTTTGGGTATGACGTCGTTGATTTCGCCGACGATTCCGTAGTGTGCGCAACCGAAGATCGGGGCGTCCGGGTCGGAGTTGATGGCGATGATCTTCCCGCTTTCGGCCATCCCCGCCCTGTGCTGGATCGCGCCGCTTATGCCGCAGGCGATATAGAGCTTCGGCCTTACAGTCACCCCCGTCTGGCCGACCTGGTGGTCGTGGTCAATCCAGCCCGCGTCAACGGCCGCCCTGGAAGCGCCCACATCCCCTCCGAGGGTCTTGGCAAGCTCCCTGATGAGCTTGAAGTTCTCCTTGTTGCGAACTCCATACCCGCCCGCGACGATGATCTGCGATGAGATGAGGTCAACATCCTTGTCCTTGCGCACCCTCTCCACGACTTTCACGACGGTGTCCGCGTCGGATATCTTTGGCTTAACCTTCTCGATCTCGCCCTTCCGAGATCTGTCCGGCTCGACCATCTTCATCACCCCAGGCCTGACTGTCACAATCTGAGGGTCGTCCCAGGTGTTCACGATGGTCGCTATGATATTCCCGCCGAACGCCGGCCGTATCTGCATGAGCTTGTTCTTGTAGAGCTTCTTGCCGACCTTGTCGTCAAAATCGTCAATCTTCAGGTCGGTGCAGTCCGCCGTCAGCCCCGCAAGCAGTTTGGATGCCACACGGGGCCCCAGTTCGCGGCCCTTGCTGGTGGCGCCGAAAAGCAGTATGTTGGGCCTGTGCTTCTCAACGAGGTCAACGATGCATTTTGCGAAGGGAAGTGGGGTGAAGGGCTCGAGCCTGTGTTCCTCCACCAGAAAGACCTTGTCGCAGCCGTAGTGGAAGAGTGTGTCAACCTTGTCCTCCAGGCCGTTGCCGATGAGCACCGCCTCGGTCTTGATCTTGAGACGGTCGGCGAGCTCCCTGCCTTTAGACACCAGCTCAAGACTGACATTCGCGATGTCCCCCCCCTCCTGCTCGATGAAAATCCAAACGTTACCAATTTTTTCAGCCATGTTTTGCACCTTGAATTTGAAATATTTCTGGTCGGGCCATCTGCGCTCAACCGAGGGTATGGTCGGAAATTAGCTCATGGATGAGGCTGTTGATATCAGCCTCTGTGGGCTCGACACGCTTGAAGTTCGAGCCGGCGAGCACGACGCTCTCGATATTCTTGACCTTTGTGGGAGAGCCCTTCAGGCCTATCCTCTCCGGATCGGCGCCCACATCAGCGGCGGAAAGCTCGGAGATCCAGAGCCCTTTCTTCCTCAGCTCCTGCTCCTCGGCGGCGAGCTGCTCGGCATCCGTGTAGTCCGCGCCGGCATGTATCTTGACAAGCTCGCTGCGGGTGACAGCCTTCTTGAAGCGCATGATCTTGCGAGCGTTCGCCGGACGTGGCTCGTTCGACTCCACCACCGTCAACAGAGCCGGCAATGGCGACTCGACGACCTCGTAGCCTCCATCGATAAGCCTTTTCGCCCTCACTTTGGATTTGGTCAGCGACTCGACATCCTCGACGTAGGCGATCTGGGGGACATCGAGCTTCTCTGCGAGCTGAGGGCCGACCTGGGCGGTGTCGCCGTCAATCGCCTGCCTGCCGCAGACAACAAGGTCGAACTTGCCGATCTTCCTGGCGCAGCAGCTCAGGGCGAAGCTCGTCGCCAATGTGTCCGCGCCGGCAAATGCACGGTCTGTAAGAAGCATAGCCTCGTCAGCCCCGCGGTAAAGCGCCTCGCGCAACACCTCCGACGCATTCGGGGGACCCATCGTGCAGACAACCACCCTCGCGTCATACCTGTCCTTAAGCTGGATGGCCAACTCGAGGGCGTTTAGGTCCTCAGGGTTGAATATTGCCGGCAGCGCCCCACGGTTCACCGTGCCGTCTGGTTTCATCGCGTCGCCCTTGATGTTCTGCGTGTCTGGAACCTGCTTCACAAAAACAAGTATCGTAAAACTCACTCTCTACCTCATTGCTGTTTATTACAGTTTACAACTCACTAACAATTCATGTCATCCCTTATGCAGCCTCGCCCCTGCTGGGGTAGCCTGAATGCAAAAGGGAAACAACAATAGCATGCCGGCCGAATAATTGAAGCCCCATTTCGGCAAAAAAATTAAAGTTTTTGACATGGGCTTTGAAAGTGCGGTAGTGTGGGGCTAGATTAATAGGGCGTGTTTGTTGGTCTTATTGATGTCCCTCGATGCATCTGGAAGGTGCCGGGGGATATTTTTTGAATCTAAAAAGAGTAGAGATTATAATGAGGTTGCCGGAGGAGAATGTAAGGCGCAAGGCGAGCCTGCTGGGAGTCGGCCTTGACACCAAGGACGAGCACCGGAGGATCACGAAGG
>CAZANS010000401.1:0-2471 GCA_964486565.1 uncultured Victivallales bacterium | reverse complement strand
TCGCATCCAAAATGGCAAGCCGCGCGGCCACGGGGAGTTTTGAAATTGGCTCTCTAATGAGACTATCACCTCCTGCCTCCGTCCACCGACCACCGATTACCCTGCCCCCCTTCTCGCTGCTGCTCGGCGACTTTTTTCTGTGCGGGGGTTGATTTATGATGATGCGCGGGTATAATCATGCATGTGGGCATTTTTAGGGTGTGGTTCTGGGTAATGGTAATTGGAGCGTGCGGGGTTGTTTGAATGAGGATATTGTCGGGAATACAGCCGTCGGGGGATTTACATCTCGGGAACTACTTTGCTATGATGAGGCCGGCGATAGAGCTTCAGTCGCAGGCCGACACCTTGCTGTTCATAGCTGATTTGCATTCTTTGACGGTGCTTCCTGAGCCCGGTCTCCTGCGTCAGCGTATTCGTAATGTGGCGATTGATTTCCTCGCCTGCGGGCTTGACCCTTCCAAGACAGTGTTTTTCCGGCATTCGCAGATCCCTGAGGTTGTCGAGCTTACCTGGATACTTCACTGCCTGACACCTATGGGTCTGCTTGAGAGGTGTCACAGCTACAAGGACAAGATAGCGAATGGGTTGTCGCCGAACCATGGGCTTTTTGCGTATCCCGTGCTGATGGCTGCGGACATATTGCTCTACAAGTCCACGACTGTCCCGGTGGGAAAAGACCAGAAACAGCATGTCGAGGTGGCGCGGGACATAGCTCTACGTTTCAACAACAAGTACGGGGATGTCTTCGTCCTGCCGGAGCCCTCGATCCGCGAGGATGTGGCGGTAATCCCCGGGGTTGACGGCAGAAAGATGTCCAAGAGCTACGGCAACACCATCGAGATATTCCTCGACGAGAAGAAGCTGCGCAAGAAGATCATGGGTATTGTCACCGACTCGAAGAGCCTTGAGGACCCTAAGATTCCCGAGACCTGCCCGGTATTCGCTATGTACAAGCTTTTTGCGAATTCCTCAGATGTCGAGGGGGTGGCGGAGAGATACCGTGCCGGCGGCTACGGCTACGGGCAGGCGAAACAGGAGCTTTTTGAGCTTGTAGTTGAGTATTTCCGCCCTATGGCACTGCGCAGGGAAGAGCTGGTCAAGGATCTGGGGTATGTCGAGTCGGTGCTGCAGGACGGCGCCGCGAAGGCCCGCGAGCTGGCGGCCGGCACGATGGCTGAGGTCCGCAAGGCAGTGGGGCTGTGCTGAACACGCTGAACATGTGATTAACCTCCATTGAAAAGTTTTATTATGAGAGATGAATTTAACGCCCTCAGGGACAATCTCAAGAGGGTGATAAAGGGCAAGGACGATGTGATAGAGCTTGTCCTGACCGCGTTCTTCAGCGGCGGCAACATCCTAATGGACGATGTCCCCGGTGTCGGGAAGACCACTTTCGCCAAGGCTCTGGCTCTGTCCATATCCGGCGGGTTCCAGAGAGTCCAGTTCACACCTGATCTTCTTCCCTCGGACATCACCGGCAGCTCGATATTCGACCCGCGCGACTCGGAGTTCCATTTCCGCCAGGGGCCGATATTCACAAATATATTTCTAGCTGACGAGATCAACCGGGCCTCGCCAAGGACGCAGTCTGCATTGCTCGAGGCTATGAACGAATGCCAGGTCACCGCCGAGGGCAGGACATACAAGCTGAAGCAGCCTTTTCTTGTCATCGCCACGCAGAACCCCGTGGAGTACCACGGCACCTATCCTCTGCCCGAGGCTCAGCTCGACCGTTTCGCCATGCGCCTCGAGATCGGATACCCAGACGAGAAGTCCGAGATGGAGATACTTTATTCGCGGCGTGGAGAGGATCCTATCCTACAGCTCAAGCCTGTGATAGACAGCGACAAGATAATGGAGATAAGGAGGGTTGTCGAGGCGGTGGGCATCGAGGAGAGTGTGGGCAACTACATGACCCGGATCGTGCGCGCCACCCGTCAGGACATAAGGATACTCCTCGGGGCAAGCCCCAGAGCCTTGATAGCCCTCAGCAGGGCATCGCAGACCCGGGCGCACATCGAGGGCAGGGACTATGTCCTCCCAGAAGATGTGAAGCACCTTGTGCCGTTCGTGTTGTCGCACAGGCTGGTTCTTGAGAACAAGACGCGGTATTCTGGTGTGGGGAAGGACGAGGTGCTCCGGGACGTGCTTGAAAAAGTCGAGGTGCCTGTTTGATATGGATTTTCGTTTGTAATGTTCATTAAGTCGCTTGCCTTGCAGGCTTGCGGATTTCGCAGGAGATTATTGCTATGATTGAGCCGAATTTTGACAAGAGCCCTGACGGGCTGCTTCCGGCAGTGGCGCAGGACGCGGCCACAGGCGAGTTGCTGATGCTTGCCTATGTGAACAGGGATTCGTGGAAAGAGACGCTCAACTCTGGTTGCGCCACCTACTGGTCGCGTTCGAGGAAGAAACTGTGGAAGAAGGGGGAGACCTCCGGCCATGTGCAGAAGGTGGTCGAGGTCCGCACG
>CAZANS010000400.1:0-2476 GCA_964486565.1 uncultured Victivallales bacterium | reverse complement strand
GGCTCGCCACGAAGATCGAGGAGTAGGTACCCACGACTATACCGATGGTCATCACCAGTACGAAGTCGTTTATCGCCGCCACGCCGGAAAGCAACAGAGTTATCAACACGATCAGCGTCGTAACTGAGGTGAGCACTGTGCGTGACAGGGTCTGGTTGATGCTCAGATTGATGATGTCCCTGTAGGACTTGTTCTCCATCAGGGAGATGTCCTCGCGTATGCGGTCGAAAAGTACAATCGTGTCGTTGAGCGAATAGCCCATGATCGTCAGGAGGGCCGCGATCACAGAAAGCGATATCTCTCCGCTGCCGATCCCAGGGACAAAATATCCGAAGGCCATGTACAGCCCGGTTGCCACAATTATGTCATGCACGATAGCAACTATCGCAGCTATGGCGAAGGCGAACTCGAACCTGATGGAGATGTATATGACAATGCCGACGATGGCCATGAGTATGGCGATGATGGCGGACCATGCGAACTGCATCCCGATGAGCGCGCCGAGGGAGGTCTCGCTGCCGTTTATTATCCCTGAATCGGGGAAGCTTCCGGCGAGTATGGTCTCGACCTGCGTCTTGATGTCCATGTCCTCCACGTCCTCCGAACTTGTACGCTCGCGCAGAACTATCTCAAGCTTCTCGGAGGCAACATCCTGGAGCATGTTGGTCTTGTATGACACCTTTGCGTCGAAGCCTGCTGCGTTGAGGGCTTCGGTCACAGCCTGCTGGGCTGGGCGTGCATCTGCGATGTAGTCGAATGTCAGCCTGGTACCGCCGGTGAAGTCAATGCTGAGCGACTTTCCGCCGAACATCGCGAGCGCGAGCAGGGTCAGCGCCACCAGCGCGCCGGAAGCGCTGAACGCCACATTCTTCATTGCGAGGAAGTTGACCTTGGGCTCGGAGAAGAAGTTCAGCATCATCATGGTGTCGAACTTGAAAACCCTGCCCAAGATGTCGAATGCAAGCCTGGTCAGGAAAAGCGAGGTGAACATGCTGGTGATTATACCGATGGTGAGTGTGACGGCGAAGCCCTTGATCGGCCCGGAGCCCTGCCACATCAGGATCAAGGCAACAAACAAGGTGGTTATGTTCGAGTCGAATATGGTGATGAACGCCCGGCTGTAGCCATTGTCTATTGCAGTCAGCAGATTCTTCTTCGCCCTAAGCTCCTCACGTATTCGCTCGAAGATCAGCACATTGGCATCCACTGCCATACCTATGGTGAGGACAATGCCGGCGATGCCCGGAAGCGTCAGCGTGGCCTGGAATGTCGCCATGAATCCCATTATCAGGACGATGTTGGCCACGAGTGCGAGGTTGGCGATGAGCCCGGCGCGCATATAGTATATCAACATGAATACGACTACTGCGATCAGGCCGTATAATCCTGCCATGGTGCCAGTGCGTACGGCCTCGGCGCCCAATGTCGGGTCGGTCTCGAATATAGCCTCCACCCTCATCCTCGGCAAATTACCGCTCATAAGCGCTTTGGATATCCGCGCCGCCTCCTCCTGGGAGAACCGGCCTGTGATCTGCGCCCTGCCCTCGGTTATCGCGGTCTGGAGCACCGGCGCGGAATAGAGTATGTCGTCAAGCACTATAGCCAGCCTGTCGCCGACGTGCTTTGTTGTTATCTTGGCGAATCTATCCGATCCGGCGGGTGTGAAAGTCAGCGAGATGAACCGCTGCCCGAAGCTGTCTATGTTCACGAATGCGGCGGCGATGTTTCCGCGGCCCCTCATCTCAGGGCGCCTCCTGACAATATTAACAAGCTCCTCGGCGCTCTCGTGCCGCTCGCTCTTGCTTATCTCCATGACCATGTAGCCATCCGGCGGCGTGAAGCTCCGGGAATCCTGGAGGTATTTCCTCGCCAGAGAGTTGCTGTCCTTGTGCACGAGCCTGAACTCCAGCCTGGCCGACATCGTCAGCATCTCGCGGATGGCGTTGATCTCGTCCTTCGAGACCGTCGGGACCTTCAGAGTCACGTAGCTGTCGCCCATCGGAGCAATCTCTGACTCGAATATGTTCTCGCTCTCGAGCCTGTTGCGCAAGACCTCTATCGCCGTCTCCCGCTGCGTCTCGAACGGGATGGATATCTTGTTGCCGTCGCTGTCCTCTATCTCAGCATCGGGAACCACCTCCAAGACAAACTCAACACCCCCATGCAGGTCAAGTCCCAGCCTTATCGAGCTGGCCGCCTGCTGCTTCACATAGCCGATGATGTCCTTGTTGCCTGTGGCAGCCTTCAGCGGGATGTATTTTGCGAGATCTGTCCCCAGCCTCCTTGATGCCCTCTCCATCGCGACCGAGGGGAAAACGTTGTCCTGCCCCTCGATCTCCCGGGCAAGCTCTATGGCCTGTTCCAACTGCCCGTCGCTCTTGCTGCTCAACTTAATAAAAGTCTCGTAGAAGTCCAGGGGCTTCAAGGGGTAAATCGAGGATGCGAACACCGCCACGATGATCACAGCTACTACAGT
>CAZANS010000399.1:0-2481 GCA_964486565.1 uncultured Victivallales bacterium | reverse complement strand
TTGATTTGTTGACTTCGGGGCAGGCAGAGGAATACGGACATGGCTTGTTACTCAACAAACTGTTTTTACACGACGGACGTTTTATGGGTTGGTACGCAAAAGAAATACCCAGCGAAGATACAAAGCGACACGCCCATGTAACCATGCTGAATTTGGCCTATGATTCGGGAAAAATCATTGGAACAGCGACCGCCTTAGCAGATTCAAAAAGAATGTATTTTGGGTTATCACACTTTGTTGAATTGGAGAAACGAGAATAAGCAATTGAGAGGTTAGCATCAGAAACTGCCTATCAAATAGGGGACGGACCTCGGATCATGATCCGTGAGAAGTATTGCCATATATTTTCGAGTCAAAATTTCTTCCCAATATCATTGAGGAATTTGCCAACTTTATATGAGACTTATGCCATGCATATATGGCAGCATGTCACAAAGTAACCTATGTCGATTTTGAGAAAAATTGTTTTTTTTGCGATGGATTACACAAAATGGCCAGGAGGGTTTCTATCGGCGCGTAGATGAGATTTTTCAGCGACGATGAAGCTCCATCAATGCCCGCTGAGAGACCTGAGCCCGCTACGGCACGCGCCAGACGGCGGATATTGCAGGCGATAACCTTGCAGACCACGGAGAAATGGACACGGGGGAGCCCACGTACGCGCAGCTTGCCCATGCCGTACCGCTTGGCTTCCGACATCGTCGCTTCTATCCCGGACCTTATCTTGTACCGCTCTTTCCATTCAAGGGTTTGCTGCTGCGCGTACATTTCGTCACGCAGACGCAACTCAGGCGTTATCTCTAATCGAAAGTTGCCCACCGTTTCTCTGGGACTCTGGCCCTTCTTCCGATGGTTGGGCGCCCGCACGGGGCATTTGTCGAGCATGTCGCAGCAGCGGCAGGTGTCTCCATCAAATACCGCGTGAAGGCTCTGTTTTTCGCCGTTGCTCAAGATGCGGTGGCCTACGGGACCGTTACCTGCGGGACATTTAGTGACATGACCCTGCTCATCGAACTCGAAGCGATCTCTGCCCATTACGTCTTTTGCGAGCTTGCCTCGGTCCACGGGAGCTATCAACTCTACATCGTGCTTCAGTACTTTGGGAACCGACGGAACCGTGGGATAGCCGCCGTCGGTAAAGAGCGTCTCGGGTTTCCTCGGTGTGTCTTCCAGTTGCTCCACGATATCAACAGCCTTGCCTTTGTCTGAGCGGGCTGCTCCGTGGACCTCGTAGGCTGTGATGATTTCGGGGCTGTTTTCGTTGTTGCAAGTCTCGGCTATTTGCACGCTGTAGCCGACACCCTTGTGACCGTATGAAGCATCGGGGTCGTGAGGAGATTGCAAAGTATCGCCTTTGGAATTCTTCTTGATCTGGATTGTGGGCTCGTCGTCTTTCTCGTTTCCACTTGTTGAATCGTCCCCGGTAGAAGGTTTATCTGAAGATGTCTGATTCTCATTTGAACCCTGCGGTTTCAACTCGCAATGCTCGCCAAACAATTGAACCAGCAGTAGGTATTCCTTGCCGGTGTTTACCTCTTTATCATTTTCAAACACCACGATGAGCCTGTGTAGAATCGATGCGAGTCGGTGCTGTTTCTCTTTCTTTTGTTTCTCTGATCCGAGCCCGAACCAACCGTTCGATTCCTCCTCAAACCATGTACGAATCCAGGCTGGTAGCTTTGCGTACTGAACCTCGGTGAGGCTGCGGATGAACAATTTGATGGTGCTTTGAAACAAGTCGATGCGCCCGTGAGTGTGAATGTTTGAAGCAACCTGGGTCGAATCGAGCCGCTGCTCCCTGACCGACAGACCGAGCTTATTGATCGCCGCGTTACTGATTGTTTCGAAAAGGCGGCGCATCAAGATCATCTCGGGGTCCTTCTCGACCAAACGTCTGCGGAACTCCACCAAGGAACGTCGAGACAAATAGGCATCCTCGTCCGCGTTGATATCCAGCGCATACTGCCATCTGGCATCGAACCCAAATGCATCCAAAGCTTCCTGATCGCAAAGCCCGCACAGCTCCTGCAAAAGACACAGACCGAGCATGCGTCCCACGCTGAAATTGGGTCGGCCTGATATACCGTACAGGATGGCGAAATCTTCTTCCGACCGCATCAAAATCGGCAAGATCTCAACCCTGAACACCTCGGCCCAAGAAGCCTTGAGCCGAACGCGCATCCCCGGAGGCAGCGCGGTATCCACACCAAATAGATTCTGCTGAGGGTCTGTTTTTTTGAACATGGCCCATGAAACCACATATGCAATATAACTGCAATATAAATATATTAAGGATTAGTTACTTCTCACGGATCTGATCCGATGACCGTCCCACCTCGCTCCTCCCACCTCCCCGCAGCTCGCACCTGCCACCTGGCACCAGCCTCCTCTGCGCAACTGGCACCTGGCACCTGGCATCTGGCACCTGCCACCTGGCCACTGGCACCTGGCACCTGGCACCTGGTGGCACCTGGCAGCTGG
>CAZANS010000398.1:0-2488 GCA_964486565.1 uncultured Victivallales bacterium | reverse complement strand
GTCGAGGGTGTCCCGGGAATAGCGAAAACACTGCTCGTCAGAACCCTGGGCAAGGTAATGCGTTGCGAAACTCGCAGGATACAGTTCACTCCCGACCTGATGCCCGCCGACATCACCGGGACGAACAGCTTCAACCTAAAGGATAACCAGTTCGTCCTCTTCAAGGGCCCCGTATTCACCTCCTTCCTCATGGCCGACGAAATCAACAGGGCTCCGGCAAAGACGCAGTCTGCACTGCTCCAGGCGATGCAGGAGAGGCAGGTCTCGATTGACAACACCACCCACCCCCTGCCATACAGCTTCACCGTCTTCGCCACCCAGAACCCGATAGAGTTCGAGGGCACATACCCCTTGCCCGAGGCGCAGAAGGACAGATTCTTGCTGAAGATAGACATGGGCTACCCCTCCGAGGAGGAGGAGGCTCTTCTGGCATCCAGGATGCTCGGAGGCGAATCGCCCGAGGCGATCCTGGATTCCGGCGCGGTGCAGGAGGTATTCCCCGCCGACGAGCTGCCCAGGATGCAGGAGTCATTCAGGGAGGTCACCGTGAAGCAGGAGCTGATAGACTATATGGTCAAGGTCGTCAGGATGACGAGGAAGCATCCAGCCGTGCTGGTGGGCGCCGGGCCGCGGGCGACACAGGCGTTCCTGCTCGCAACGCGTGTGCACGCCATGCTCGAGGACAGGGATTTCGTCTCTCCCGACGATGTGAAGGAGCTTGCAGCTCCAATACTCGGGCATCGCCTGGTACTAAGGCCAGAATTCGAGATCGAGGGACTCTGTGTGCCAGAGGTGGTCTCGCAGATACTCGAGGAGATACCCGTGCCAAGATGATCTGCCCTTCGAACATTATCCTTTGGGTGGCCATGCTGCTCCCGCTCTCCGCGGCCGCGGCCCACTCCGGACAGTTCAGGACCGTGTTCCTGGCGGCTTGCTCGCTGCTGGTGCTTCTTGCGCTATTTGATGCGGTTGCCGTCAAGCTGCGCGGCGCTGAACTCTCAGTGTCCGCCCCCGAACTGACACGATTTTCTGCGTTCCAGAAAGGGGTGATCAAATTCACCTTCAACTGCGAGTTGCCCCCCGGCAGTCGCATGGTGTTCAAACCGCTTGTGCCTGAAATGCTCGCCCCGGCGAAGTCATCGTTCCCACTGCAAATATCCTCCCCCGGACACTTCGGGGTGGAATGCCTATGCACCCCTGTACAAAGAGGCGAGTTCCATATCCCAGCGTGCCTGGTGGAGCTTCGTTCACCACTCGGTTTCTGGAGCCTCCGGCGGCGTCTCGAACTGCAGCAATGCGCCGTCAGGGTATACCCTAACCTGAGGGATGACCGACGCAAGCTGGCAGGGTTCTTCCTCAACCGCGAAAGTTCAGGGCTGCACCTGAACAGGATCCTCGGGCAAGGCAGAGAATTCGAGAAACTGCGCGAATACATCTCAGGCGACCCCATGGACATCATCTCTTGGAAGGCCACGGCCAAACGGAACAGGCCAATTTCCAAGGTCTATCAGCAGGAGCAGACCCAGGACATCTACGCGGTGGTTGACACATCCCGCCTCAGCGGCAAGCCCGCCGACGGCAAAAGCCGGCTGGAGTTCTACATAAACGCCTCGCTGGTGCTAGCCCTGGCCACCGAGAGGCAGCACGACAACTTCGGCATAATTTTATATGACTCGGGTGTGCGCAAATTCGTCAAGGCAGGATGTGGCAAGCAGCACTACAACACCTGCCGAGAGGCCGTCTACTGCGCCGAACCACAGCCGTCCTCGCCAGACTACAGCCTGCTCTTCTCATTCATCCGCGCAAATTTCCGGAAAAGAGCACTGCTGGTCTTCATGACAGACCTCGAGGACCCCGCCATCGCCGAGGACTTCCTCTCATACGCCAGCCTGATCAGAGGAAAGCACCTATGCGTCGTAAACTCGATACGCGGCGACGAGTACGTCCCCCTTTTCGAGGGCGGCAATCCAGACTCGGCGGCAGGGATATACGAGAAGCTCGCAGGGCATGTCGGCTGGTCAGAGCTCGCGGCGGCAAGAAAATCCCTCTTCAAGTTCGGAATAGAACTCTCACTCTCCGACTCCGAGGCATTCTCCGACGAAGTCGTCTCTGAATACATGAGAATAAAAAGAAGGCAGTTGCTGTGATAATCGATGTAAAAGCTTTTGTCGAAAGGGAAAGGGCGCTTTGGAAGGAGCTGGAGTCCTTCCTCGACCGCATGTCAGATCTCGGGCACGCATCCTTCTCCGTGGATGAAATCAAAAGGTTCAGCTACCTGTACTCCAGGGTCTCGGAGGACCTGGTCAAGATCTCAACCCTCTCCGGAGAGGACGCAATAAGGAAATACCTGCAGATCCTAGTCTCCAGGGCCTACTCGCATGTCCACGGAGGCAGCCGCCGCGGAATCTTCCCGGGGTTCAAGGCCTCTGTCAAGCTGGGCTTCCGATGGTTCCTCGTCGAGTTCCCCGCCGCGTTCAGGAGAAACTTC
>CAZANS010000397.1:0-2495 GCA_964486565.1 uncultured Victivallales bacterium | reverse complement strand
TAGATACTCATTTCAATCTGATCTACCGTTGCGTGAAGAAGATACTTGCAACGGGAATACGTTTCGACATGGCTTCCTATTGGGAGGATATCTGCTTCAAGAACGGCCCACTGGTTATACCCTCTGTCTTCGACGAGAAGTGCGGGCCGAAGTACGCGATGCTTTCGTCCCTGCTGAAGGATCACGGCACGAGATTCTCATATCTCGACTGCGACGGTTGCATTGACTCCCTGATCCCCATCTGGATCGAGAACGGGATCAATATCATGTTCCCGATAGAAGTGGGCACCTGGCATGCCAGCATAAAGCCATGGCGCGAAAAGTACGGGCGAGAGATACGGGGGGTCGGCGGGATGGACAAGAAAGTCTTCTCTCAAGACTACAAGGCGGTTGAACAAGAGGTCGAGAGACTCAAGCCCCTGGTCGGACTCGGAGGGTTCATCCCCTGCCCCGACCACCGAATAGCACCTGATGCAAAATGGGAGAACGTGCAGCACTACTGCGAACTTATGCAACGGACATTCTGAATCGCAGCAAGGATTTTTTCCGGGATTTTTCCGGAATTACGGTTGCACGCCGCAATAGCAAAGCTAGATTGATAGTTGCTTGTTTGCCGCCCTTCCTGACACGGTTCGGATCGGGTGGAGCCTGTTTTTAAAGACGAAGCTTCAAGTCGGCTTCCGTCATTTTCTTTCTGGAGGATGTCATGGGCGGTTTCTTCGGTGTTGTGGAGCGCAAGGACTGCGTCAACGATCTTTTTTTCGGCACGGACTACCATTCCCATCTCGGGACAAGACGAGGAGGAATGGCTGTCTGGGGGGATCAAGGGATATCAAGATACATACATGACATCAGCAATGCTCAGTTCAGATCAAAGTTCGAGGACGATGTCAGGCAGCTCTCGGGAAACAAGGGCATAGGGGTCATAAGCGACTTCGAGGACCAGCCTCTGATCATAGGCTCGCATCTGGGAAACTATGCCATCGTAACCGTAGGCAGGATCAACAACCTCGAGCAGCTCGCCTCAAGAGCCCTGAAGTCCTGGAAGACCCACTTCTCCGAGATGAGCAGAAATGAAATCAACCCCACTGAACTGGTCGCAACTCTGATCAACCAGCAAGGAAGCTTCACAGAAGGCCTGACTTCGGCGCTCGAGCTCATTGACGGCTCCTGCTCTATACTGCTCATGACGATGGACGGCATCTATGCCGCGCGTGACAGGCTGGGCAGGACACCCGTCATCGCCGGACGAAAAGAAGGTGCATTCTCGGTGACAATGGAGACCTGCGCATTCCCCAACCTCGACTACGAGATTGAAAGATATCTCGGCCCAGGCGAGATTGTACTTCTCTCTGAGGACGGGATCGAAAGGAAGAAGGAACCATGCGACAAAATGCAGATTTGCGCATTCCTATGGGTCTATTTCGGATACCCGGCATCAAGCTATGAGGGGATAAACAGCGAGGTCGTGAGGAACCGCTGCGGGGCGTGCCTCGCCAAACGCGACAACATGCAGATAGACGCCGTTGCCGGAATACCCGACTCGGGCACAGGACATGCAATAGGCTACGCAAACGAGGCCGAGGTCCCCCTTCAGCGACCATTTGTCAAATATACTCCGACCTGGCCGCGAAGCTTCATGCCTGCAGACCAGAGCACAAGGGACCAGGTCGCAAGGATGAAGCTCATCCCTATAGAGGATCTGATAAGGGGCAAGCGGATACTCTTCTGCGAGGACTCAATTGTCCGCGGGACACAGTTGAAGGACACGATCAAAAGGCTTTACTCGGTGGGGGCAAAGGAACTGCACATGCGCGCCGCCTGCCCGCCATTGATGTACGGATGCAAGTTCCTGAACTTCTCCAGATCCCGTTCCGAGTTCGACCTCGCGGCCAGACGGGCAATGCATAAAATATCACACACACCCAAGCCCGACCCTGCGGAATTCGCAGAAACAAAAACAGAGAACTACCAAAAAATGCTCGACTGTATCCGTAAAGAGCTTCACCTTTCCTCGCTGAAATTCCAGCTCCTGGAAGACCTCGTGGCATCAATCGGGCTGCCAAAGGAGAAAATCTGCACATACTGCTGGGAAGGCAAGGACAACTAATCCCCCCTCAACAACCGTGCAAAACCCAAATCGCATAAACTCCTTTTTTCATAGGGACGGAGTATTGGTTCTCGGTTCAACATGCGAAAATCGGACATGACCGCAGGAAGAGACAATGGATAAAAATAATATGTGCCTGCTGGCAGCCTCGACATTGCTATTGGCCGGATGTGTGAGTTCACAGGATAACGAAGTCTGGCCAACTCCACCATACATGACCTTGGATATACAGGCTCTGATTGACACCGCCAAGGACAATTCGGCAGTTTCAATCCCTTTTGGAGAGTACAAGCTTTTAAAAGGATTACGGATAAAAAAAAGAAAGAATCTCACGATTTCCACCCAAACTGGAACAAAAATCCTCGTGATTGACACGAATGCTGAT
>CAZANS010000396.1:0-2497 GCA_964486565.1 uncultured Victivallales bacterium | reverse complement strand
GAGGATTCCGGATTCAAGAGCACCTTGCGACCAAGGCAACTTGATATACTCAAGAAGGCATGCCGCGATCCGGGCCGGATTTTCAGGGCGACTGTAATAAAAAACGAATACTCGGTTTCGTTGAACACCGCCCGCTCAGATCTTGAGAAACTTGCGGAACTAACGTTTTTGGTGCAGTTCAAAGAGGGGCGAGAGCTTCATTATGTGGCACCATCCGATTTGCTGGATAAAATCACCCGATCCAGATAATCAGCTAGCCCTGCCTCTCACAGGATTCTAACATTTTAAGGATTGTTGCCCCCGCGCGAATTGGTGACATTGTTCGGTATGGAAAAGACCAAGATACTCGTTGTGGAGGATGAAGCCCCGATTCAGGAGCTGCTGCAGTTTAATCTGGAGCGGAAGAAGTATCGCGTAAAGGTGGTCGATTCGGGCGAGCAGGCGCTCTCGGTGGTCGGTACGTATAGGCCGGATCTGATCCTGCTCGACATCATGCTGCCGGGCGCGGACGGTCTGGAAGTCTGCAAACAGATCAAGGCGGATCCAAAAACGGCCCGAATTCCGGTCATTATGCTGACGGCCCTTTCCGAAGAAGCCGATATTGTTACCGGACTGGAACTGGGTGCGGACGATTATGTAACGAAGCCCTTCAGCCCCAGCGTACTACTGGCGCGCGTCAAAGCCGCGTTGCGACGCAACACGGCCGAAGTCACGGCCAGCGATGACATCATTTCCATACACGGCATCGACATCGACGTCACCCGCTACAAAGTGACCGTTGACGGAAATGAGATCACATTGACCTCCACGGAGTTTAAAGTGCTGCAACTGATGGCCAACCAGGCGGGGCGTGTATTTACGCGCTACCAGATTGTGGATGCCGTCCACGGCGATGATTATCCGGTGACCGACCGCTCCGTCGACGTCCAGATTGTCGGCCTGCGCAAAAAGCTGGGCGATGCCGGCCAATTCATTGAAACGGTTCGGGGAATCGGCTACCGCTTCAAGGAACAGGAATGAAGAAAAAGCACTGTAATACCAGAGACTGACAAAATCCCCCATTGCCCCTTGGAAAACAAGGGGTTTTTAATCGTCGCCGCCTAAACCCTTTTTACAAACAAATCCCTGCCAAGTCTCCTTTTCTTCGTGTTCCTGCCGTTTGCTGTCCCATAGGTTTATGTGAAACCACTGAAAACAGCTTGTCTCATACCGAAACCCATGCCGCTTGGCGGCGATGCTGTCCCATAGGATTTCAACAACGCGATTAAATCCCACCGCTGCCACAAGGCGGACCGGACAACCGCCGCGACGCGGGAAAAAGCGTGGCCCCATGACGACCGCCACGCCAGAAACCGAAGCAGCAGGTGCACGAGCAGCCCCGCCCATATCTGCCACCGCACGGCATTGGCGTTGTTCCCGAGGAAGTCCGTGAGCTGGATCGTCTGTTTGATCTCTTTGAAGAAGACCTCGATATCCCACCGGGCACCGTAGAGCTGGGTTACCGTCCAGGCGCTCCACTCTAGGTTGTTGGTCAGGAAGGTCATGACTTGCTCCCGCCCGTCCACCTCGATCCGCGCGGTTACGCGTCGCAGCGTTTTGGAGTAGGATTCCCGTGAGGCCGCATTGAGAAACACGACCTCCTCGTCGGCGATCACGCGCGGGTGGTTCGTTGTCCGCCTGCGGACAACCTCCAGTTGCGTATTATCCTTCGCCCGGGTGACCCAGTGCACGCCCCGGCTATCAAGAATGAACAGGTGCTTCAAATCGAGATAGGCCTTGTCGAACGCGACGATCTCGCCTGATTGAAGTCCGGCGCACACCTCGTACGCCATTCGCGCGTCATGGGTCGCCGCCTCCTTCACCAGCGCAAATTGCGGTAGAAAACCCTGGAGACCGATGCGCATATGGATTTTCGCCGCCGCCTTTCTTTTGCGGTGCTTTGCCCAACCAAGGTTCTTTGCCACGAGTTGCACGGTCGTCGAGTCCACGGCGTGGATGGCTTTCTTGAATCGCCGCAAGTAGCCCTTGCGGCACTTGCTTGAACCGAAGCCGCCGTTGGTCCGGCACAGGAACTCCATGGTCCGCCAGTACAACGCCTCCATGAAATCGGCATTGCGGGTTTTGTTGCAGTTGCTCAGGTTGTTCTTGCTCGGCGGAGTCGCTCCCTTCACGCAAGCGAGCACGGCGGCATGCATGCGCAAGCCGTCGCACACATCATTGAGGCTGTTGGCTCGGGACAGATGCGCATAGAGCATCGTGACCAAGTGGCTCCACTCCGAATAGCTCCGGGTGTCGAACCCGTACTCGACACACAGTTCGTTGAAAACGGGCTGGGGAACGAGATTGCAAATCTGACGTAAAACAGGGAGGCTGTTCCCTGCTGGTTTGGTTGTTGTTTTCATACCCGTATCTTTCGATAAGGGATCAGCGCTAGCCAGCACTATTTTTTTAACGGTCTATGGGACTACTGTGCTTTTGATTCGTGAATTTTTCCCGC
>CAZANS010000395.1:0-2512 GCA_964486565.1 uncultured Victivallales bacterium | reverse complement strand
TGATATCAACTCATTCATGTATAGAATCTAAAGATCGGTATTTAGTTTCGCCCCGTCATTCCCACTCGATCGTGCCGGGGGGCTTGGAAGTCAAATCAAAGACGACCCGGTTGACCCCGTCAACCTCGTTGATTATCCTGCTGGATATTTTCCCGAGGACCTCGTAGGGCACCCGAACCCAGTCTGCGGTCATCCCGTCAACACTCTCGACGACACGCAAAGCTATGACGTTCTCGTAGGTCCTTTCATCTCCCATCACGCCGACGGTCTTAACGGGCAGCAGCACGGCGAATGACTGCCACACGCTGTAGTACAGCCCGGCCTTCTTCATCTCGTCAACGACCACCCAGTCTGCCTCGCGGAGGAGCGTAAGGCTTTCCGCCGATACTGGGCCAAGTATCCTCACTGCTAGTCCTGGGCCGGGGAATGGCTGCCTCATGACGATCTCCTCCGGGAGTCCGAGCTGTCTGCCGACCTCCCTGACCTCGTCCTTGAAGAGACGGCTGAGCGGCTCAAGCAGCTTAAGATGCATTTTTTCAGGTAGCCCGCCGACATTGTGGTGGCTTTTGATCAAGGAGCTTGGGTTGCCCCCGATCGGGACGCTCTCGATCACATCGGGATACGTCGTGCCCTGAGCGAGGAAACTAACGCCCTCGATTTGCTTCGCCGCGTCCTGGAAGACCCCCACGAATTCCCGTCCGATGATCTTGCGTTTGGTCTCTGGGTCGTCCACGCCGGCGAGCTTGTCGAGAAAGTGCCCCTCGGCGGGAACATAGTTCAGATTTATACGGAAGTTCCGCTCGAACACCTCCCTGACGCGCGCCCCCTCGCCCTTGCGCATCAGAGTGTCCACAAATATACATGTCAGTTTGTCGCCGATGGCCTTGTGGACAAGAGCCGCCGCCACCGATGAGTCCACGCCCCCGCTGAGTCCCAGGACAACGCCTGAATCCCCTACTCTGCCCCGTATCTCCTCCACCGCGTTCTCAATAAAGGACTCCATCCGCCAGTTGCCCTTGCAGCCGCAGATGGAGTGGCAGAAGTTCCGCAGCATCTTTATGCCCTCGGGGGTATGCACCACCTCGGGGTGAAACTGGATGCCGAATATGGACCTGTCCTTATTTGTCACTGCGGCGTTCTCGGTGTTCGCGGTACGGGCTACGGCGTGGAACCCCTCAGGCAGCGATAGCACCTTGTCGCCATGGCTCATCCATACCTTGAGATTCTTCTCCAGGCCGTCGAAGAGCGGGTTATCTGAAGTTACTTCGAGTTCTGCATGTCCGTATTCTCGCGCGGAACTTCTGGCGACCTCGCCGCCGAGCAGCTTGACCGTGGCCTGAAGGCCATAGCAGATTCCGAGGACGGGAACACCCAGATCGAATATCTTCTTGTCGCAGAACGGGGCGGATGGGCTGTATACACTGCATGGGCCGCCGCTGAGGATCACGCCACGGATGCCGTCAGACTTCAGCACCTCGGGATCGGTGTTGAAGGGATATATCCTGCTGTAGACATTGCACTGCCTGACCCTACGGGCGATAAGCTGGCTGTACTGGGAGCCGAAGTCGAGGATCGCTATGGTTTCAAACGTTTTCAACTCAATACCTCTTTCGCAAAGTGCACATCTCGTCGCATCTTGGACACCTAGCCACGCTCTCACCAGACTTGATCAGAAACGCGAAATGGCAGTCCTCGCATATGCATACATGCCCTTCGGAAAGAGCCCAGTCGTAGATTTTCACCCGCCAAAGCTCTCGCCCCCAGCAGATCCCTAGAAGGACCAGCCATCCGAAAAGATAGAGGAAAAAACCAGTCTGCACGTCAATCTCCATCAAGGAGTTCTCCCGTGGGTCAGTTAGCAGTCAGGACTTTCATCGCGGCATCATAGTCCGGCTCCTGAGCAATCTCCGGAACCTGCTCTGCATATATGACCTTCCCGCCTTCGTCAACGATCACCACTGCACGGGAAAGCAGACCGCGGAGAGGCCCGTCGGCAACCGCCACGCCATAGTCACGCCCGAACTCGGGACTGCGGAACGCCGACAACGCCACGACGTCCTTCAGCCCCTCGGTCTCGCAGAAACGCCCTTGGGCGAAGGGCAGATCCATGGATATGCAAAGCACCACCGTCCCGCCAAGGCTGCTGGCCCCCTCGTTGAACTTGCGTACAGATGCCGCACATACCGGGGTGTCTATGCTCGGGAAAATGTTCAGGACAACTCGCTTGCCAGAGGAATCCCCCAGCCCGACCTCCGACAAATCACCCTTGACAAGCTTGAAACAAGGCGCTTTAGAACCCAAAACAGGCAGCTCCCCAACCGTCGAGAAAGCATTCCCGTGAAGCGTTATCTTGGCCATTGAAACTCTCCTTTTAAATCTCTTGCCATTAATCATTACCAACGAGGCTCTTATTCTATTCCACTCACAGACGGTTTTCAAACAGCATTTCTGTTTCATTTCACCATATTTTCAAGCCTTTATTTTGGATTTGATGTCTCCCAGGCAATCATAT
>CAZANS010000394.1:0-2513 GCA_964486565.1 uncultured Victivallales bacterium | reverse complement strand
CTGGTCCATCCGCTGCTTGGAATAAGGCGCATCATTGTGCCCGTCGCCGAGAAAAGCGCCTGCATTCACTGCGTCGAGAGAGTTCTTCAGCTCCCCGAGCCGCGAGTCAATGTTCTTCTTGCGGTTGGACGACTTCAGATAGTTCGACTCGGTCTGCTCTAGCAGCCTTTTAGTTATGGCTCCCTTCTCCGCTAAAGCCTTGTTGGCCCCGTACTCTATCTTCGCCCTGTTGTACTCCGCATTCTCCTCCGTCAGCCTGAACTCCTCCTGCATGATAAGATACTCGTACTGCTTTGCAGAAAAACGCTGGTAGTTCTCAAGACTCTCCTTGAGCGAGGCTGTCAAAGCAGCGAACTCCTTGATCCTGTCCTGCATGCTGGTCACGCGCCTCCCGAGCGTCTTTCTCTCGGTCTCCAGCTCGTGAAGGAAACTCCGGTTGACACGGTCGTTGAAAACCTCGCCGATCCTTTCACCCTTCTTGTAGAATCTCCCGTAGTCAACCTTCCCCTCAAAAGACAGGATCCCCTCTATCGGGCTGGTAATCGTGCTCGTCCGCGCATTGACCACACCGTCGCCAGAATTCAACAAATACAGATTCGGGACGATCGAGACTATCAAAAGAACCAAAAAAGCCGCACCCAAAGAAAGCCTAACATACATGCTGTTAAATATTTTTTTCAAACCAGCCGCCTCCATAAACGAATTTGACAAACAAAGCCTCAGGCACAGCCCCCGTGCCAAAGTTGTTAAGCGCTGCCAAGACGCAAACACAAAAATCTATCACGTGCACCGAATTCATCAAGCACGAATCGCAAATGATCCGCGTCATGTTCCATGCATCCCATGATGGTCTGATGATGGGATTGGAATGTCCACGCGGTTTTTTCAGTATCTGAGAGTCAGGGCTCCCGGAGATGTCTCGACACGGAAGACTTTGTCGACACCGAGTTCCTCTCCGGAAATCTGACATGGCAGGGGCTTGGCCAGACTTATCTCGAAAATCCGACCTCGTTTGTGGAGCATGGAGTTACCCTTGCCGCGGAGACTCCGTAAGCAACCGAACGAATTACGTCCGGAGAAGGCATAGGCACGCAGGTAAGCCATACGCCCGGGGAAGAGTACTGCATCCAGCATTCCGTCGTCGGCAGTGCATGCCCCTGAGAACTCAAGTTCTCCGGCATATACTGATGTGTTGTTGACGACGAGATTGAACAGCGGCCCTTCGTACCATGGCTTCGAGTCCACGCTTATCTTCACCTCAACGACAGGGCACCTGAACAAGCTCTTCAATCCATGCAGGAAATACAGGGGATAGCCTTTGAGGCCACTAAGAATCGGGTTGCGAGAGAAGGAGTGCAAGTTTTTTTTTCTCATTGCGAGGACATGGGCGTCAAACCCGACAGAGAATGCATCGAGGAACCATCTTCCGCAAGTTTTTCCGAGGTCAACATTATGGGACTTGCCTCTGACAGCACGTAGCAGGCCCGCCTCGACACTTCGGGTTGCATTGGAGCAGACGGTCAACCTGAATGATTTGGCGATATTGTTCCCCGTGCCCAAGGGGATTATCGAGTATGATGGCATCCCGGCGGCCCCGGATGACTCTGCATAGCGCATCAATCCGTTGATTATGGCGTCCTGTGTCCCGTCGCCGCCGAAACCGGCGACTACCGAATCCGAAAGTCCCCCCTCCCCCGCAACGCTTGCTAGACGTTTGTGGACGAATTCGCATATGTCTCCCTCCGGCTCCAGTATCTCGAACTTGACATTCTCGCCCGAAAGCAGTCGTTCGACAACAGGAATCATCTTGAGACAGTTGCCCGAGCCTGACAGAGGGTTCAAAAAACAATATATCTTCATGCTTGATGCTTCGCTTAAGAACTCCGTGGCATGTTGATGCTGAGGTAGGCATAACTGCTTGGTCTGTCCCGACTGCTCCGGCGTGGCATGCAAGTCGCCGCAGTCCAAAGGCGGGCTAAGCCGCCCTTCGAATGTATGGGATCAGTAAGGGTTGGCGATCGGACCGCATTTTATGTATCTGAGGCCTAATCTTCAACTTCCGGGTTTTTTGGAAGCTCCTCGTTGAAAACGCTCTTGCGTCTTTCGTCGTGCCTGCGCTTGACTTCCTCGAGTCTGAGGTTTGCCCTGTCCCTCAGGAGCTGCATTCTTGCCACCGCCTCCTCGCGGGACTTGGTGCCGCTGTGTTTATCCTTTGCCCATTCGGCCCGTTTTGCGGCCTCCTCCTTGTGCATTTCCTCGACCCTGACTTTCTCGTTGTTTTTTCTGAACCACTCGCGGTTTTTGATCTGCGCCTCAGTTATCTTGGCTTTGCTTTCTGCGAAATTCGCAGTTCCGCATAGCATCATTGCTGTGAAGATGGCGATCCCGAGTGTCATTCGAATATTTGTCATGTCAAACCCTCCGTTTTGAGATTGTTTTTAATATAGCTTGTATTGTCAGAAAAGCCAACGAGTTGAGCTTATTTTTTTTTGGTGGTCTTCAACCATGAGGTG
>CAZANS010000393.1:0-2523 GCA_964486565.1 uncultured Victivallales bacterium | reverse complement strand
GCCTTGCCGGTGAGATCCAGCCCTTTTAGCAGATGCGGCAGGGCCTTCTCCTGGACTGGCGTGCAGTAATTGAACCCGAGTTCTTGGCATGCCGCGAGCACCTGAGGCTCCAGCGGGAAATCGGAGAAGCGTGTCTTTCCATCCAGATGAGGTGGTGGGGCGATATCTGGAATCCGTTCGGCATCGGGTGGTCTGTAATCATGTTTTTGCAGGATATGCTTTGCCCTTGCTGTCTCCTCCCGCTGGCTTGGATGCCTTTTCAGATGGGGGGATTTTTTCGTATGCCTGTGGTGTTGTTCAGATTCCCGTACAAACGGCTCGGCATGGGTGCTCTTCCCGCCGCTTCTTATTATCTCGATATTCTGTTTCTTCTCTCTTGCCGAATGATCCGGTGCTGGTGGAGGAATGACTGCTCCCTTCCCACTGCCACGGATTCTCCTTATCAGATTGATCATTAATGTGCTTCCTGTTGTGAATGCTGAAAACTTCAAAATAAGTACATTAGCCTGTTTTTGACTTAAAACAAGTGTCGGTAGATTTAAAAATGGAGGAATTGAATTGAAAAACCTCGGGGATAGGTTAAAGTGTCTTGTTGTTACGCGTGGTTTGGCCGCGCAGGGGGTATGTTTTGCTTGAAAACATCACAGTGATGCGGGGTAAAAAAGATGACAGACAGAGAGATAATGGATATACTGCTTGAGAGCGGGGCGTTGCTGGAGGGGCATTTCAAACTTCGGAGCGGCCTGCACAGCGACCGTTTTTTCCAGGCTGCATTGCTGCTTCAGTACCCGGAACTCGCAAGGAGGGTATGCGAGGAGCTTGCGGAGAGGTTTTTCGACGACGGCATCGAGGCTGTGATCTCTCCAGCGGTAGGCGGGCTTATCGTTGGGCACGAGCTGGCGAGGGCTCTTGGTGTCCGGGCGATATTTGCCGACAAGGACAACGACGATCTTGTCCTGAAGAGGGGCTTTGAGATCGGCGAGGGGGAGAAGGTGCTTGTTGCCGAGGATGTGATAACTCGGGGCGGCCGTGTGCAGCAGACGGTTGATTTGGTCAGGGCTCATAGTGGGGAAGTTGCCGGTATAGCGGTTATTGTTGACCGCAGTGGCGGGTCGGCGAATTTCGATGTCAGGCTGGAGAGTCTTGCTATGCTTGATCTTGACACCTATGATCCTGATGCCTGCCCCCTGTGCGCGTCCGGGACAGATGTTGACACACCCGGGTCGAAGTAGAATTAAACATCTTCGCGTTTGATCCTTATCCTCTGTACCCATGAAAGAGAGAATACAGCTATGTTCATGAATTTTTTGAAGTTGATGTTAGGCACCAAGTCTGCCCGTGACCTGAAGAGGCTGCAGCCTCTGGTGAAAAGGGTCAACGAGCTTGAGTTGTCATACCAGAGTCTTTCCGAGAGCGAGCTTCGAGCCAAGACGGAGGAGTTCAGGAGCCGTGTCGCCGCCGGTGAGACGCTCGACAGCATAATCTGCGAGGCCTTCGCCGTGGTGAAGAACGCCTGCCGACGTCTTTTGGGAACGCAGTTCGAGGTCTGCGGCCATCAGATGGTATGGGACATGGTCCCCTTCGATGTGCAGGTTATCGGCGCTGTAGTCCTCCACGGGGGGAACATAGCCGAGATGGCCACTGGTGAGGGCAAGACGCTTGTGGCGACCATGCCTTTATATCTCAATGCCTTGAGCGGCAAGAACTGCCAGCTTGTGACAGTGAACGATTACCTGGCGAAACGCGACTCTGAATGGATGGGTTTGGTGTATGAGTATCTTGGTGTGAGTGTGGGTTGTATCCAGAACCAGATGCCTCCTGACCAGAGGCGCGAGGAGTACCGCAAGGACATCACCTACGGTACGAACAGCGAGTTCGGGTTCGACTATCTGCGTGACATGGGCATGGCGATGCAGCGTGAGCATCTTGTTCAGCGTGACCATTATTTTGCGATAATAGATGAGGTTGACAGCATATTGATAGACGAGGCCCGCACGCCGCTGATCATATCCGGGCCGTCGCCGATATCCACACACCAGTTCGACCGGCTGCAGCCTTTGATATCGCGCCTTCACCGTGCACAGAACCTTCTGTGTTCGGGTCTGGCCAAGGAGGCGAAGGAGGTGATTGACAATCCCGATGCTCCGGAAGAGGAGCTTGAGGCTGCGTTCATCAAGCTTTTCCAGGTTAAGCTTGGTATGCCGCAGCACCGCCAGCTCATGCGACTGCTTGAGGACGGAGTGGTGATGAAGCGTCTGGAGAAGACTGAGAGTTTTGTCAGGAGCGACCAGAACCGCGGGATGCTGCAGGAAGTGCAGGAGGATTTGTATTTCACGATGGACGAGCGCGGGCACGAGGCCGACCTTACCGAGAAGGGGCGCACAGAGATCAGCCCCGATGATCCCGAGATGTTCGTGCTGCCCGATTTGCTCAACACTCTGCATGAGATAGAGATAAACCCTAAACTCAGCAGTGAGAGCAAGCTGCTGGCCAAGAAAGAGTTTCAGGAGCAGTTCGCGGTGA
>CAZANS010000392.1:0-2526 GCA_964486565.1 uncultured Victivallales bacterium | reverse complement strand
TAGGTGGGGTATTTTCAAGTGGCCACAGGCGGGGTATTTTGGGTGGCCGCCCGGGCCCCCATTGTTCTGTTAGTTATTTTTCACAACAGCAGTTGCCTCCGGGTCAAAAGGATTTATACGAATTGCCAATGAGAAAAGGTATCCGTAACTCTTTTGTAAATAACGAATATAACGCAACCATTCAAATATCAGCAAGTTATAGACTCGAGTGATGTCGCCTTCGAGATGTTTACGGTCAGAATCCAATAATTCAAACAAATCATTACGGTTCAACAGTTCATCACGAAGATGAAATAAGGCTCGGAGCAGTTCTGTAAAATTCTCGTGTTCTTGAATGATCGGGTTTTCAATCAGTCTTAAAAGCAAATCTGCGCTGTTTTGCAGATGTTTCAACAAGGCAGGAATATCACCTTGGCAAGAATTGATTGAAAGACGGTGTTTTTTCAGAAGGTTGTGCGCCCCGTCAAAATCTTCATTTTCCCATTCTGTCGAAATTTTTAGAATTTTGTGAAGCGCTTCAGTTTCAGGGTCAAACCGTATAAAATGTTTCAGTAGCTCGTTACCCATTTCGCTGAAAAACAATCCTGTTAGCATATCAATTTTTTGCTGTCTGATTGCCTCTTCACGACGATTGACAAACAAATCCGTAATACCGGCAATTAAGCCGAGAAATGTTCCAACGCCACCAACGATAATTATCAGCGCCAGGATTTTACCGATTTCGGTTTGGGGATGGATATCGCCATAGCCCACAGTAGCCATCGTTACAATTGAAAAATAGACCGCATTCGTTAATGACATATTTTCAATGAACATGAAGCCTATGATACCGACTGACAGCAGAACAGTGAAAACTGCTAAATATA
The DNA here is from genome assembly GCA_964486565.1 of uncultured Victivallales bacterium. Taxonomy (GTDB): domain Bacteria; phylum Verrucomicrobiota; class Lentisphaeria; order Victivallales; family JAADHT01; genus JAFGFR01. The sequence continues at coordinate 1,660 of CAZANS010000392.1, read as the reverse complement.
TTCCAAGACGAAATTTTATTTTTTCTTTCATTTTTGATAATTGTGATAACGTTTCGGTTCACCCGACCTCAAAAGCGGCCAGATGAACTCAATGGACGCTACGTGATTTAGGGGACCTTAAATATTCAAATAACTCAAGCTTCCAGTTGGTGACCTTCTCTAATAATTAATAGTTAAGATGCGACCCCAATATCTCTTCCCAACGTCCCTATCTTCCCCCTCCTCCTCGCCCCGCCGTTAATGATAAATTTCGGGGGGTCTCTGAACGACCGGCGCGGCGGCGGCAAGGATCTCCTTGCGGTCACGAGTCAACGGCGGATAAATCCGCTGGCAATTGATCACCTGCTTGGTCCTTTTCGCTGTTTCGCCCTTCGAGATGACATGCCGGTCCCACCCCTCGGTATACACGGCCCCCCACGGCCCCAGGTCCAGGACGGTCACATACCACTCCATACGTAGCGGCAGCATCGGTAACCCGAGGAGATCACAGACGACGTTGTGCCCGGCGAATCGCCCCATCGGCCGGCCGTACTGGCACGACATGACCGTTGCATGGCGGTCGTCCATCATGGCGTGAGCCATATCACCCGCCGCGAACACGTTGGCTACTCCCTTGGCCCGCATAAACTCATCGACCGGGATTCGCCCGAAGCGGTCCGGCTCGACGGGGAACAGCCGGGTAAGCGGGTTGGCCCGCATGCCTGCGCACCAGACCACTGTGGCCGCCGGAATTTCCTCTCCGGACCTGAGGGTGATCCCCGTTGGGCTGATGGAAACAATGTCGATTCCTAACCGCGTCTCGATTCCCAGCGCGGCGAGGGCTTCCTCGATCAACGGCCGAGCAGACTCTCCCATGTCCGAGCCGACCAATGGATTGCGGCCGGCCAGAATGACGCGGAAGGACCGGGTCGCGCCGACCCGAGCCAAGACCGCCCGCAGTCTTCCCGGCATTTCGCAAACCGTCTCGATACCGGTAAGGCCGGCGCCCACCACAATGACCGTAAACTGGCCCGGGGATTCGGGATGGCTGCGCAAGGACTGAAGATGTTTGTTGAGTTTGGTCGCGCTGCTGTAGGTGTCCACGTCGAAGGCATGCTCAGCCAGACCGGCGATGTTCGGTCGGAGGAGCTGGCTGCCGAGGGCGAAAACGACGCGGTCATAGAAGAGAGTCTGTTGTCCATCAACCGTGCTTACGGTCACGGTTTGCTCGGTCAGGTCGATGTCGGTGACCTCCCCTTCCACGCGGCGGACGCCGACAGGGCCGAGCACGTCATCCAGGGGAACCCGGACCGAAGTCAGGTCAGGCTCGTAGTTCCGCACACGGATGCTGTGAAAGGCGTCGCGGTTGACCAGGATCACCTCCATCGCGTCCGGGCGCTGGTCGAGTTCGTCGAGTTTGCGGGCTGCGCCGACCGCACTCCAGAGTCCGGCAAACCCGCCTCCCAGAACCAGTATTTGCTTGACACTCATCATGTATCCTCGGAAACCGGCATAATCGCGGTGGCGCAGCCGCCGTGAACTCTCTGGCTAACCAGCCGCAGAGGATTCCACTACCTCGCTAATGGCCGAGGTCTGCCACATCAAACGCTGCCTTCTCCGAAGGTTGCGCCCCGGCGGTCTGTGTTGAGCTGGTTGGTTAGGCCGTGTCTCGTTTTGCGCA
>CAZANS010000391.1:0-2527 GCA_964486565.1 uncultured Victivallales bacterium | reverse complement strand
GTGAACACGCTCTGACAGAACCGGCATGGAGCATTCAGCAACGAATAACGGTAAGGGATCGCCTCAGCGAACATCTGTCTTCTCTGGTGTGACGTTGGCGGCGGTCTTGCCTGACGGCAATGGCGGTTTCATGCCCTGCCCGGAGCTGTTGACGGAAGAGGAGCTCGTCCGGTATCTGCGGATACCGGAAGTGAGTAGCGCCAAGGATTACCACAACGTGATCGAGAATCTCAAGAGAATGCACGACCTGCCGCGAATACACGTGTGCGGAAAACCCCTCTATCCGCGTGAGGCGCTCAAACAGTGGATCCAGGAAAGAACCACCAACGGCAGATAATCCTCTTGCGCCCGCTTTGACTTGGCGCTATAATGTGGCTTGGGTTAATCCGAGCCGAGCCAGCATCCGAAAGGAGGCGAATTATGAAACAGCTGGTAAAGCTTTGGGAAAGACCGTCATCTGACGGAAACAAGTTTAGGTATTACCTGCTCTACACGGATAACGATGGGAAACGAAAGCAGAAATCACTTGGCCATTCAGATCGTCGCCGGGCGGAACGACAGCGGGCCCAATTTGAGCGAAAGTTCAGGACGGGTGTCGTCGAGCCGGGCTCTGTGAGATTGAGTGATTTCCTGGAGGATAGCTTGGTAAGGACCGGCGATCAAATTCGGCATAGCACACGGATCGAGTACCGATCTGCTATGCAGGACTTCATTGATGTCGTTGGCGACGTTGATGTCTCCAAGGTACGGCACCAACACGGTGAACTCTTTCGTCAGGCTTCCCTGGATCGAGGTAACCGCCGCGCGACGGTGGCTAAGAAACTGCGTGAGATCAAAAGGATGTTCCAGTTAGGCGTGGAACGAGAACAGCTTGACGTGAACCCGCTGCGGTATGTGAAGGTGCCGCGGTCAGCGGCCAAGCGCATTCGCATCTATTCGGAAGTTGAATGTGAGAGGATTCTGAAGGCGGCATCCCAGATTCAGAATGATTCGGTTCTGGCCTGGGATATCACCATCACTCTGGCTTTGACCACCGCGATGCGAAAGAGCGAACTGTTGAACCTCACATGGGCTGATATCGACTTCGAATCCCAAGTGGTTGAAGTCTCCCCGAAAGAGGACACGCCCGAAACTTGGGAGTGGCGCATAAAGGACACGGACCGCCGCACTTTGCCACTTAAGGAGGATGTCATTCGGTTGCTGATCAACCTTCAGGACCAAAGACCGGCGGGGTATCCTTATGTCCTGGTGCCCCCGAGACGATACGACCTCATCCAGCGCCAACTCCGGGCAACCGGCAAATGGACGCTTTCGCATGCTCGGACTGCGGTCATCAACAACTTCAAAACGATGTTCGACACGATATTGGCGGTGGCTCATATCAAGAGCGGCACGTTCCACGACCTTCGCAAGACAGCGATCACGGAGTGGTTCTATCAGGGGTTGAACATCTTTGATGTGATGAGGTTGGCCGGTCACTCGAAATACGAGACCACCTACCGGTTCTATCTGCAGGTGAAGGATGGTCTGATGGATCGCGCCAGGAAGGCAACGCGCCATACCGTCAGTCCGGAACTGTTGCAAAAGTGTTGCAGCAGGGTTTCCGGAGGGCGCAAAAGCGAGGGCTGCCATGTGTAAACACTTGACAGCCCTCTACTTATGGAGCGAGGCCGAAGGGACTCGAACCCTCAACCTTCGGATCGACAGTCCGAACAGGGGGTTTGTAAGTGTTTGTAAATACATGCTTTATACTTGTAAAATAAGGACTTAGGATGCTGGCCGAAGCGCAACCGAAGCCCAACAGTAGCCCAGACGCGCATGTCTGTTGCAAATTCTGTTGCAAATCGACCGGCTCGGATTGACCCAGGTTTCGATTCTGTAGTCTCCGTGACCACTTGGTAGGTCGCGTGGTCAGAAGGGACACTACCCCGAACCGAACTCAGAATGCGTCGGGGAAATGGTTATCGATGGAGGGAGAACGGATGTTGAAAGTGAAATGTCTGCTTTCCGCATGGTTGTGGATATCGAGGTTCTCAGCCATGGCACCTCTTTCAACGCTCCAGGGAATCATGGAAGTCAATTCGAAAGAGGCATTGTAGCCTCTGATGGCGGTAAAATGCGAGCAAGCAGTGTTGGAAGGTAAGTGTCTGTTTTTCAAGGGGATAAGCAAGCGTCCGTGGTGGTCCTGCTGGTGCTTGACAGGCACAGGTGGTCCCATTGGTGCTTGACAGGCGCACTATGTCCGCGAACTCTCGATGGCCGAAGGCCGACAGCTCCGGCAGGTGTTGCGTCGCAGCAAGAACCGCATCAAGGTTCGCCGGGCTCAAGTGGTCCTGGCGTCGGCGTAGGGATTCAAGGTGCCTGCCATTGCCGGCATGCTCCATCTTTCCGAGCAGCATGTCCGTCACCTCGTCAAGGAATTCAACCAGCATGGTCTTAAGGCCTTGGAACCGAAGGAACGTCCTGGCCGGCCAGGCGGCTCCCCGAAAATCCGCGTTGAGCGGCTCACCTCTCAATCCTTCGGCTC
>CAZANS010000390.1:0-2528 GCA_964486565.1 uncultured Victivallales bacterium | reverse complement strand
TGGGCGGTCAAAAGGTCCGCCGCAAGCCGTTTGAGCGCGCAAGTCGGAGGCTACGGCGGTGTCTTACAAATATTGAGAATCCATTGATTTCCCTTTCTTTCCGAGCGGTTCTGTAAAGAGGGCTTGACCTCTGGCGTCCCCAACTCTCTGTTCGTCAGGGAGTTACGACGATCACGTCGTTCTCCCCCGTTTTCGGGGTGATTCTCCCCGCATTCTCTCTCCCTATTCTTTAGAACGTGCCAGTTTAAGCCGGTGCAAGCGTGTTCGGGTGTACCCACCCGAATGCGCTTGTGCCGGAACGGCGAAGCCGATCTCCTGAGTGCCTTTCCCTCTGAACTCTGATTGATTAGAGTAGGATCACTCCCCGCACTTTGTCCCTCAACGCAGAACAAGGAGGACCCTACATGAAGAATGATCTCTTAAAACTCGTTCGCTGGTTTTGCAGCAAGCTTACGTACAACGATCTTGCCTCGGCCGTGCCTGTACTTCAGGAGGTCCTGGCCGGCTCACGCAAAGACATGCCGCTCAAGCCTCCTGATGAACGGCCTCCTCATTACCGTCAGTTCCGAGTGGATCCGACGCTGCCGCTTACTCAATCACCCAGGCCTCAAGTTGACGTCCCCGATTGGCGGCAGCTTCAGAGCGAACATCAACTCAAAACAGGAAAGCGAATCGCCATCGTTCGCCGCCGCGCCGGATCTCCAGTTCCCCCCGAAAAATGTCACTGCCAACATTGCAATGCTCCCGCCCGCTATCTCTACATTAACAACGGCAAACTGGGCTCACAGGTGCTCTGCAAAATCTGCCACCAGACCACGCCAACGAATAGTTCCCGTCGTGAGAGCAAGGCGCACTACTGGTGCCCCCATTGCGGCTACGCCCTTTTCCGATGGAAGGAAGACGGCATATGCACGGCATATAAGTGCCCGAATGACCACTGCCCTCTTTACGAATGCAACTTGGCGGCGCTGACTCCCGAAGAGCGGCGGATGCGTGAAGGCGGAAACACCAGTCAATTCAAGTTGCGCTATCTCTTCCGTGAATACCACTTCGCGTCCGAGAACCTTCAGGTCGCCCGTCCTTCCGATGCTCCGGTTGATCTCAACCGCATTCACAATAACCTACATACTGTGGGCCTTTGCCTCACCTTCTCGGTCAGCTTCGGCCTCAGTGCCCGCATGACGGCTCAAGCACTGAAGCGAGTCTTCGACATCCCCATATCACACCAGACCGTCCTCAACTACATCAACGCCTCCGCCAGCTATCTCACCGGTTTCGTCGACGAGAACTGCCCGGATCCAGACGGGCCCTGCGCCGCCGATGAAACCTACATCAAGGTCGAAGGCTACACCCGCTATACCTGGCTTATTCTCGAACAGAAACGTAGAGCCATCTGCGGCTACAACCTCTCGAACACGCGAGGAACTGAACCTGCTCTCGCTCTCCTCAACAGTTGCTACGGCCCACCAGAATCTCCGAAGGGCACTGCCGGTGAACTGGTGACTGACGGGCTGCCGTCCTACGACAGCGCCGTCGTCGCCTATAACACCGCCGCCATCAAGGCTTCGGGTGAAGAGGTGCTCACCAAACGCACCGTCATCGGCCTTCAGAACCTTGATCCTGAGAGCGAAGCCTACCGTGAGTTCAAGCAGCTCGTTGAACGTCTCAACCGTACCTACAAGTTCCACACCCGACCCCGCGCTGGGTTCAAGAACTTCGATGGCGCCGTTGCGCTGACAACACTCTTCGTGGCCTACTACAACTTCATGCGTCCGCATGGCCGCCTCAAAGGCGATACGCCCGTGAAGCTCGCTTGCCTTAAAGGCAAGAAGCTCTATCCGGCCATGTGGGTCGAGATGCTCAGGCAAGCTGCCTGATCAATCAAAATTCAGTTGTCAAAGAACTCCGGCTTTCACCGCGGCCCCGCTGTGCTCATGCAACACCACGGAGCCCACAACTCACTCGCTCTTCCTTGCAAAACCCAGAGCTTTCCCCCCTTCGAAGCCCTCTTCTTCTGTGCTCCAATCTCTCCTGTCGCTCCGGTTCTTACCGTCTATTCCGCTTCATAGTTTTTCATTCAATTTTTGACAGTACCAAAACTCATCAGCACTTCAGATTTACTGGATTCTTCTTCTACCTTCTCAACGACCTCGGAAATATCGCCTACCTTAAGTCCCAGATGCTTCCACACAGTCTGATCGAAGCATGTAGCGCCAGACCGACTGTCCCCTATGCCCTGAAGTATACAAATGTAGTCTGCCGTATGGCACAGGGCCACCGTTTCCCAGTGCTCTTGCGGCACAGACTCAGGCACATGGTGACGACGCACCACTTGCAGAAGATCTTCAGACAGGTTCCACTTAACAGCCAGCCAGCCGCCAGCCAGCCCATGATCAAGACCTATGACCTGCGTTTCTGCCTCATGCAGCGGGATATCCTGCTCATCCGAAAGCCGAAGAGCTTCGCCGAACTCATCGTGAAAATACTGGTCGAAAACGATCTTGCCGACATCGTGAATCAGTCCAGCC
>CAZANS010000389.1:0-2537 GCA_964486565.1 uncultured Victivallales bacterium | reverse complement strand
CCTTTTTCTTGTTCCGTGCACGCAAGTTACCACCACGGCACGCCAGCAATTCCGTAGACATTCACAATGTCGCCTTCGCCGAGGAAAATCTCTGTCCCTACCATACGTCTGTCCATCAATTTCACCGCAGATAATCTCTGTCCCCAGATGTTTTCCCAGATGTTTTCAAGGAGCCTGGCTTTCACGACGTCATCGTCTGCCTACAGAACGGATGAGCCACTACACTGGGTCCAGCGCATGAGAACCGAGTACGCCGAGGGAAGCGACGCTCCTGCGCCACCCATCCACCACATGCGCCTATTTTCCGCCATCTCTGGCTGCGGCGAACTCCGTCCATTCCGTGCCTGCGCTCCTGGGGGGCGGCTTTCCCACTCCGAAGCTCATCTCGCTGAAGGAGAGTTCGGCCTTGATGCCGACATCTCCAGCATGAACAATATCCGATGCTGCGCGCTGATCAAAGTTGAACCGTACCGACGCTTGAGGCGCCAAGATCAGCGAGCGGCGCATCAGTACCAAAGGCTTGCATCCATCCCCGAACTCAGCTTCAAACACCTTCTCTTTTGCCTCATAAACGCACGTGGCGACGACCTTATCCTGCACATACACGGACTGTTTCACCGACTCACCGCCGATCGCATAGCTTCCCACGCGCAGAAGCTCCTTTCCCTCCTTCGTGGTAGTTTTCGCCTTGAAGGTCAGCGAGAATAAAGCAATCGGTAGCTGGCCCTCATTTTTCGCCACGACCTGTAGCTGAGCGCCGTCCGCCTTGGTGCTATTCTTGGGTGGTGTCCATTGCAGCGTCAGTGACACGGCCCCTTCGTTCGTTTTGGCTGCCTCCGGCTCCGCCGCAGAAAGGCCTCCGATTCCGAGTGCAAAAACCGCGGCTAGCGTAAAACGGCACATTTGACGCATCTCCAGTCTCCTTTCAACGAGCTGTGGTCTATTTCACATAGGATGCATCCGCAATCTTCAGCGGATTGGTATCCCCCTCCGGCAAGGCCGGGTCGAATTTCTGGACGCCCCACGCGTCATTAAGCCCATTGATTATGTATTCCGGGATTCCGCTATCCTTTGCGCTCTGCTTGTCGGCATCGCTCACAGGAACGCGATCGTCGTTGTTGGGATGCGTATGCACCGCGGCCAATATCTCTTCCTTCATCTCCTGGTCGGCATATTTCCTTCCGGTCTCAGGATCCTCGAAATAGTCATCCTGCTTTATGTCCAGGTTGCTCGTATTGCCGGCGTTGGAGGACGACTCCCGCACTGAGATCTTTCCGTTTGCGTCGCGGACGACGAAGCCGCCCTGCTCACGCGCATATTTGTTCGGATCCCAAGGTGCCCCCTCCGGATACGGCGGTTTTCCCGCATTCGAATTTCGCCACATCCGGCGAAATGCTTCCCGAACCGCAACACTTCGCAGATTCTCATCGGTGCTCTGATTCACCTTGGCCACCCAATGGAATTCTGGAGGCTTCGCGGGAGCACCGCCACCACCCGTGGACGACTGCAGGTTGCCATGCGCCTGGAGGGGAAATTGCCCTGCGTTCCCAGGCAATGTGGATGTCAACTCCAACCCTACCTCGCGGGCATTATTGGGTGAGATAGACTCATCCACCCAACCCTCCGTCCACTCGATGTATGCGAACTGGCCCGAGTCGAAACTCAAAAAACTGTGCTTCTCCGAGGGTGGTTCAAGGACCATGCTTTGGATAACCGTGACCTTGCCTGGATTATCAACACGATTTGCTACCGACTGGTCTGCATTGCCTTCATTCACTACATCGGCGTTTTTGCCGGGTTTCGCATCCCTGTTCTTAGTAGGCCCTTCAGAAACAGCGCCTCCTCGCTCACTGACATTCTGTTTGCCGCGTTTTTCGGCCTCCGCAGCTTCCATGGTAGCGCAAATCATCACCATAGAGACAGCCAGGGCCCATGCAAGGCCGATACATCTACTCTCTCTCATCATACTCCTCACTTCTTCGCAAACTTCTTCAAAAAGTAGTCAGCAGACTCCTTGTACTCCCGGTCATGTTCCGGAAAAGTTCTTAACATTTCCAGTCCCTCCTCTCGCTCGCCACAACGGATCTTCTGGATGGCAAGAGAAAGGCGAGCGCGAAGTGTGAACTCGTTGTATTGGTGAGAGCGAGCCATAATCTCCAGGTACGCCCGACCCTCTTTCAGGAGTTGTTCTTCTCCCAGTTGACGCGCCAAGCCGGCGATCATGAACATGGCGCGGTACTCTGTCCACGTGTTCTCGCGCGTAGCCAAGATCTTCCTGCACCCCTCAATTGCAACCCGAGGCCCTTTAAGTACAGATCCTTGCGCCACGTCGGACCCCTTATACTGACACCACGTAATGCCATACTGTGGGTAATCTCTCTGCCCGGGAGATAACACGCCGAATTCGTTGTCCAGAAGTCGCTGGTATATCTTCAATGCAGGGAGGAATCGTTCCGTGCAGAAGAAGAAATCAGCGACCAGAACAACAAACCGCAGGCGCCCCTGGTAAAGCTTCAAATCCTCCGGCTCCGCATACA
>CAZANS010000388.1:0-2541 GCA_964486565.1 uncultured Victivallales bacterium | reverse complement strand
CCTCGCATCCAAAATGGCAGGCCGCGCGGCCACGGGTAGTTTTGAAATTGGCTCACTTGCGTGTACTTGCGGGTCAGTCCTCTAATTTGACTTTCTCAAATAAGAATAGATCCACGGCACACTGCGGCAACTGCTTTATTTAGGATAATCGGTGACTGTCCCCAGATTTGTCCCCTGATCAAGCGGGCGCCAGAGCCAGCCGTTCGCCCGCGCGCGTGGCGAAAGTGAACCGCTCGCCGGCGAGCGGCTCGGCGGCCCGGCCGTCGCGGGTCAACTTCACCCGCCGCCCGGGCCAGGGATTCGCCAGCGTGCAGTCGCGGCCCTTCTCGCTGACGATCGTCACGCCGCCGATCTGCCCGCCCTTCAACTCGCCGGACACAAGAAACGCACCCCAGCAGCGGATGTTCGTGAAGGATGCATCCTTGCTCTTTGGCCAGACAGGGAAGAGACGGAGCACACCCTTGTGACCCATGCAGAGCATTTCGTTGATGGTGGCGGGCACTGTGCTCAGGTTCTCGATGCCGTGAGGATTATCCTCCTGGAATCCATTGGGTCGTGTGTGCTCAGCATATGTTCGTAGCTCCCGTAAGATGGTTTCCGAATCGTAACCAATTCGCACGGCGGCAGGGAAGATGCTATTGGAACCATTAAAATCGTGCCAGCGCTGCATGAGCTCAATCGTGTTCCTTGATATGGCCAGCAGCTCAGGATCACTGTCCAAATCGATCTGACCTGCCGGATAGATCTGCTGAATCCCGATAGTGTTGCCATCGCACCAGTCCATTCCTTTCTCGGTATAGCGGAAGACCGTCTTGCCATCCCGCTCCTGAAAGGTGTAACCGCTGAGGTGCTTGAGAATATGTTCCCATGTCTTGCGCCGTTCGGCGTCAGCATCCAGCTCTTTGCTCATATCCAAAGTCAATTGCATCGTAAGACGGCAGAGCGCCAGAGAGACACACGAATTCATATCCTGCCCGGAGCCTTCGTGGCAGGAATCCTTGTCGATGATGAAACGTCTGTTCCCATCATCCCAGGTCACGTAGTTCTCCCAGAAGGTGGCCATCTGCAAGGCAAATGGGTAAATCTTCTTGCCGTAGTCCAGGTCGAAGGTGGTGTACCAGCGTTGGGCCATATTCACCAGACCATAGGAGCCGTTGGTGCGTTGACCAAAGAACAGTCCACGGTTCTCAACCATGGTCGGTACCTGCTCAATGAACTCGTAGAACTCGTGCGCGTTGTAGGTGGTTTCGATTCCTTTTGGACCGATCCCCACGGGGTAGATGCCGCCATCAAAGCCGTAGATTGCGCTGCAATGCCATGCCGCACGCTCCATAAAGTCTAAGAACGGCGTATCGTGAGGATCCGCTTGTTCCAGACGGTTGGCCCGGGCCAAGCCGTAAAATGGTGCCTGGTGATTGTAGTTGAGGTGATAATCGCCCTCCCAGAGCGGGTCATCGGTGGTGGTCCAGCCGAACAAGGGCGGCGGAAATTCAGTATCGCGTGAACAACTCCCTAAGGCATAGAGAGAGAGATAGTATTGCTTTTCAATGATGGGATCACTGATGTTGACATACGATTTGGCCCAATACGCCGTCCACCACTGCTCATGTGCCTGACGGACGGCTGACAGGCAAGCCTTGTCGGCCAGGTCTGATACGGCTTTGACAGCTTCCTCTGTGTAGCTGCTACTCTTGAACACGCTCTTCATCGCCAATACCAGCGTAACTGGCTCATCGGGCTTGAGCACAAACAGTCCATCCTCAGGCTGCTTTTCCAAGCCCAGCGCTTTCCAGGCAACGGCTGCACCACTGGGGATGTCAACATCCTTGGGGAATGCACGTCTTCCCCAAAACACCTCTCCCTCTCTACCAGATTCGCTGTCCGATCCCCGTCCTTTGGCAACCTGTAATGCGACAGTTACATCAAAGGGCTGACCGACGGAGGTCAATTCAAGAATCAGCAGGCCTTCCGTGGCTGCCACATAGCTGTTCATATGCACGGCCGCCCCGTTTCGTCCGAACACGCCTCTTGTGGTTGCCGTATAGAGATCCTGAGTCACCTTGTACGAGGCGTTTTTCAAGGACGGAATGTCGATGGTCAGTTGGCCAAACGGTACAGGGCTGGATTTGCCACAAGCATGCTGCAGACGCCACAAATCGTTCTTGTTGATGTGGAATCGCAGGCAGCCCGCATCGCCGCCGAGGGCGGCCAGCATGTCGCCGTTGCCCAACAGCGGGCCGTCCACCGAGCCGGCGGCGGGCGTGTTCCGCGGCGGTTCCGCAAAAACGGCCTTGTGCCGCGAGACGATCTGCTGCGACCGCGTTGCCTCTGTCATGGGGCCTCCTGTCAAGCTGTTTCGCATGGGCTCTCCTTGTCTGTTAACGGGGTCTGGGCTAGTTGGCACGGGTGTACCTCTTTGGTTCAAATGGGTTGAATGGCTCACGGTTGGTCGTCGGTCCACAGATCCGCCTCGCTGACTGGCAGGTCATCGCGCATGAACTGGGCCTCGAGTTCCGGATGATCCGCGAAGCGCTCCAGGGT
>CAZANS010000387.1:0-2542 GCA_964486565.1 uncultured Victivallales bacterium | reverse complement strand
ACTGCGACGACGACGCGATAGTTTTCAAGGTTGAGCAGGTGGGGGGTGCTGCGTGCCACACTGGCTACCGCTCGTGTTTCTACCGGAAGGTGGCAGAGGACAAGGAAAGTCTTGAATGCGTGGGCGAACTCGTATGCAATCCAGAGGAGCTCTACGGCGGGAAATCTGTCTAGGCACTGAGATGCCGGAGTTTTGATCTATGGCAAAAAATGCACTGAAGGAACTGGCAGAGGAATTCCCGGGTCTGATTCTGAGATATGGTGTGTCTTGGAATGAAGTCACCTATCTTGGGGTTGGCAGCGGAAGCATGACGATGGCCGAGCCGTGCGACGACATCGAGCTTGCCGCGCTTCTCAAGTATTGTCACGATAAGGGGATAGGTGTCTATATCCTCGGCGCGGGGAGCAACATAGTGGGCTCCGACAAACCTTTTCACGACCTGGTAGTCAGGCTGAGCAGGAATGACTTTGCGAAGATCATGCCCAGCCACGTGCATGTGATAGTCGGCGCCGGCACGAAGCTTGCTGACTTCCTGAGGAAGTGCGCGAAGATGGGGCTCGGTGGCGCGGCAGGGTTGGCCGGGATACCCGGCACCGTAGGCGGTGCCATCCGTATGAACGCCAGTGCGCACGGGGTTGAGATGAAGGATATCGTCGAGGCGGTTTGCGGTTTTGCCCCGGACGGATCGCAATGGTGCATGGATACCGCCGACATCGATTGGGGATACCGCCAAGTTGACCTCCCGGAAGAGCTGATAATCACCGCCGCGACCTGCAAACTCCGCAGTGTGCATGCATCTTCGGAGCTGTCAGCGATCGAGGACGAGACGAAGTGGAGGCAGTCGCATTTCCCATCGGGGAGAAGCGTGGGTTGCGTGTTTCGCAATCCTCTGCCGGGCGTGTCGGCCGGTAAGCTGATAGACGAGGCCGGATGCCGCGGGGCGCGCATAGGCGGTGCTATGATCAGCGACATACACGCGAATTATTTCCTCAACGACGGCGGAGCCACCGAGGAGGACTACGCAAACTTGATCATCGAGGCCAAGAAGACTGTTTTGTCATACGCCGGGCTTTACCTCGTGCCGGAGGTGTGTTTTGTGAATCCCGAGACCGAGGCGAGGATACTTGCTGTTCCGGAGGTCGTCAGGGTTCTGGTGTTGAAGGGCGGGGACAGCAACGAGAGGGCTATATCGCTGGTTTCCGGAGGGGAAGTCGAGAAGGGGCTCGAGGCTGCGGGCTACCATGTGGACTCGTTGGACATGAGGAGTGTTGACGACTGGGGCAAGGCTGAAATTGACAATGCCAAGGATGTGGTTTTCCCGATGCTTCACGGCGGCTTCGGAGAGGATGGCAGGATACAGGAGGTGCTGGAAAGGGATGGGGTGATGTTCGTCGGCTGCGGCTCGTCGGCCTGCCGTGCCGCGATGGACAAGCTCGAGAGCAAGCGGCTGATCAAGGAGCACTCCCTGCCGACTCCCGACTACGTGGTTTTGGAGAAGGACGGCGACCATGGATTTCCTGAAAAAATGGCATATCCCGTGGTTGTGAAGCCCCCGGAGGAAGGCTCGACCGTAGGGATTAGCGTTGTTCATTCCAAAGACGAGTGGCAAAAGGCTCTGGATCTTGCATTCAAGTTTTCCCGGAAGGCTCTGGTCGAGAGTTTCGTCAAGGGCAGCGAGATTGCGGTGAGCGTTCTCGACGACAAGGCATTGCCGGTGGTCGAGATACAGTACCCAGGCGAGATTTTCGACTACGACGCCAAATACGACCATAAGCATGGTGATACCCTCTACCTCTGCCCTACGGAAAACATCCCCTACGAAGTCCAGGAGAAGGCTCAAGCCGTGTCGCTTGAGTTCGCGAAGGCTCTTGGTGCCCGAGACATGGTCAGGGTTGACCTGATAGTCACCCCTGAAGGAGACGTGACGATCCTTGAGGCCAACACGATACCGGGATTCACTCCCAGCAGCCTGCTTCCGAAATCCGCAGCGAATGCCGGCTTGACTTTTCCGCAGCTTTGCGGCAGGCTTGTGCAGATGGCATTGAAGAGGAAGAGATGAAAAACGGAATAGCCAGACAATTCAGCGCGTTGGCGCGCAACTCGTTCTCCGTGCTGATCGGGGACCCTCTTTTCCTGATCATACATGTGTTCCTGCTCGGCTCGGTGCTTGCAGTTGCTTCGCTGCCAGGCTTCACCCTGGGAGGTCAGCTAAGGCTCGTGAGGGACCAGATCGCCGCGCTGAGCTTTGTCTGCGGCTGTTTTCTCGCCACCGTCGGGACGGCGAGGATCGTCGGCGACGATTTGCGAAAGGGCATGATGCCTACCATTATGAGCAGGCCTGTGGCCCATTGGGTAGTTGTCTCCGGCAAATGGCTCGGGCTGGCCATGGCACTTCTTGTCATATTCTCAACCTCATGCTTCGGCGGGCTGTGGGCTTCACGCCTGATCTTCTACCAGCAACATCTTGAGAGCTTGGGTGTCATGGTATACCTGGGAGTCTTGACGCTTCCGATGCTTTGCATGGCGGCATTCCACTACTTCA
>CAZANS010000386.1:0-2549 GCA_964486565.1 uncultured Victivallales bacterium | reverse complement strand
CCCGATCGCACTTAGCAGCACCAGAGTCCCGCTGGCAGCAACCATTTGGGTGGGTGTCAGATAATCGTTGGTGTGTACGCCGCAAAGAGAATATAAAGGCATGGCCAAGCCACCAACAGTGGCGACAATTACATAGAATAACAACCCTTCCCCGGTAGAATACAGGGCCATAAAGGATACTATCGCTCCACCCGTGCAGCTGAATATAATCACAATGCGTGGCCCGAAATAATCCGAAAGCCAGCCCAAGGGATATTGGAACAGAAAACCACCAAGAATAAGTGTACTCATAAAAAATGATACATCTTTCACTGACAATCCAATTTCGGTTGCGTAAACAGCCCCCATGCCTAAGAATGCGCCTATCGACATACCGGTGACAAACATGCCAACTACGCCGAGGGGTGACACGCGGTATAGTTGTAAAACACCAACGTTTTCCAATACATCGGTTATTGGTGCGCGTGCCCTCGATAAAAGTATCGGGATCACAGCCAAACTGATCAGAAGAGATACCAGCACAAACAATTCAAAGCCGGAAGGGTGGGAGAGGTTCAGCAGCATTTGCCCACCCGCCATCCCGCCAAGGGAAACCAGCATGTAAGAGCTCAGCAATTTTCCACGGTTGCCATTGCTCGCAGCTTCGTTTATCCAGCTTTCTGCAACAATAAAGAGACCGGCATAGGCAAAACCTGTGACAAAACGCATTGCCCACCAGATCCAGGGAGCAACAAAAACGGCTTGTACCAGGATTGAAGTCGACGCAAGGGATGCCAGGGCACCGAAGGTGCGAACGTGACCGACCCGGCCCACCATTTTAGGAACAATATTGCAACCGGCAATGAGACCAAGAAAATAGCCGGACATGACCAGACCGGTAATGATTGTGCCAAAACCCTCCGTTGTGGCACGCACCCCGAGCAGGGTTGTCTGTAGACCGTTTCCCAGCATGATTAGCCCCATGCCCAGAAACAGTGCCCAGCAGTTGGAAAGAGCAACCCGCATTTTTTGCACTTACCCTTTTGATAAATTTGGTAATCTCAATTATTGATGGAAACGCTCTCGAAAGAGATTGTGTTAAAGACTGGGAATGTATGTCTCCCAATGAGCCTCATTGGCTCCATTATAGGAAAATAGCTTAAAAAGCAATCTTGAAACTGTAGCCACTACAACCGAATGCCTCACGAAGGATTGCACGAAAAAACACAGTAGGATTTTCCTTTTGCCCCCGCAAAGTATGCCACCTCGAAATGAGCGTGTCCAGGAGCCTCGCCTGGCGACGACTCACCGACGACTCCAGCCACCGGATAGGATGGATTTCGGCTCAATACATGTACGGATAGCGGAACTCCGAACGGTAATCGGCACATGCGGGCAACCCAACGAGCCCCGTACGGCTATCGCTGGGGTCAAGGGAGTCGATTCAGGCCAGTGGTACTTGCGGCGGACTTCCACCGTCTCGGCGATGCGCGCTGGCGCCTCCGCGTGGCGCGGGTACGTCGCATGTGGTCGAGGATGCGGTCGATCACCTTGGGCTCATTGATGAAGTTCCCATTTCATAGCAGGTCCGAGGTGCGTTGGACAGAGTTCTGGCTGAACGTCCAGGTATCGGAGCGGCCTAATTGTTTCCGTCTCCAATCGATCCGTTCAAGCCGATTCGCTATGAGCTGGCCTCAGCCTGGCTATTGAAGGCAGAGGAGAAGGCGAATCTGGTCAAGCAGGACGGTACACTCTGGCACGGCTACAGGCGCAAGTGGGCTGCTGAACGCAAGCACCTACCCGATGTCGACGTTGCTGCTGCTGGAGGTTGGAAATAGACGACCAGTCTCAAGAGGTGCTACCAACAAGCAGATGAGCAGACTATGTTGCAGGTCGTCTTGAACGCTGGTGAGCTGATGGAGCGGGAGGCATGAGTTCCTCAAATGCACAGTTAATTGCACACCATGCCCGTAGCGAGTCGGCCAAAGACAGTTTAAGTTGTTGCACTTCAAAGTTTTCGGGGCGTGGCGCAGCCCGGTAGCGCGCCTGGTTTGGGACCAGGAGGTCCCGGGTTCAAATCCCGGCGCCCCGACTTTTTTCTCCACCGCTCAACCCCACACGGGGGAGAAGACCATCCGCTGTGTGGCAGGAAGCCATCCAACAAGCACTGCAATGAGCAGGCACGGAAACATCGAGTAGACGAGTGCTAGCGGCTCTCATTGTTGGATTAACGCTTCTGGCGGTGTTTGCGACAGGGTTATTACTAATGTTCTCGGCACAATAAGGACCACAGTTGGGGCATTCCCCAATTTTGTGGACCTTGAGAGGCTCCCGGCTGGAAAGGCACTCTATTTCATCTGGTGAGCCGCACGTCCTCCTTTAAGCTCTTCCCTCAACCGGTCGAAATTCCAGGCTATCGCGTTCAGAATCACCACGGTGACGGCGCAGAGAAGCGCGAACACGGCAGTGAGTCCCGCAGCGAACCAAAGCACAAGCCCCAGATTGACATTGGCATAGTTTGTCGCGATGAGAAGGAAAGCGACAACCATCAAAGCGATGCTGTAACGTTG
>CAZANS010000385.1:0-2562 GCA_964486565.1 uncultured Victivallales bacterium | reverse complement strand
CCCGCAATCACGGGGTCATTGCCGCTGCCTCGGAAACAGCGATTCTCGCACTAATTTGCCGAAAACAGAGAACCAAGACCTGCCGAACGTCAAGCAGTTGCGAAATCCGCAAAAATAATCCACCAAAAGCAGTCGTTCAGAGAGGAAAATCATCAAGTCATAGATTCAAGACCCGTCAAAAACGAACACTCAAAGTATATACTCCGTCCCTATTTAAACGAACTCGTCGCGGATCTCCTTGGCGATCCGCACCCATTCGTGGATTCTCCGGGGCTCGCTCCTGACCGTGTGGGTGTCCTTCATTATGATTTCTGTGACGCAGCCCCGGGTCTTCTCGCAGAATTCTTTGATGCTTGTGCGCACCAGCTCTGGATTGAACTTTTCCCCGGCGAGGATGGCCGGGTTCGGCTTCCACGAGAATATGTACTTGTCCTGCAGTATGGATGCAGACTTGGAGATGTCGGCCCATGGTGATATGGAGATCCTTCTGAGTCTGGGGACATTACGGATGACGGCATCGAGCTTGTTGTGGAGCGGCTCGCAGCACCCGTAGCAGTTCATTCCGAAGAGGTCGAGGAAGCGTCTTTCGTGTCTCAGCGCGAATTCCTCGTGCATCTCCGGTGATACCTCTGAGAACATCTGGGCTGTGGCGAAACCCCAGAAGTCCCTCAGTCTCGGGTGCCCGTCGAAACCTTCTGCAGGGAGGTCTTGGGTGTAGCAGTTGCCTCCTGAGCCGCTGTAGTCGTTGTCTAGCTGAAGCGTGAGCACATTCTCGGATTCAAGATGTTTTAGGGTGGCGATTTGGATATCTGCATGACTGCTGCAGAAGGAATGCACCAGTTCCGGGCAGTCTATCATGTCATAGAAGATGGTGTCGAGTCCGCGCAGTTTTGCGTATTCGTCCACCGGTGCGAACCATCGGGGGAAGTGACAGTTCAGCCTCACATCGAGAATGTCGCCGAAGATGTCCCTGGCCGCATCCAGACGGATGGCCGACTCGTTATTGTCAATTACGATCTCCGGCATCCTCATGCGCCCGATGTCCTCCGGACCCTTGATCACCTGTTCGTAGTGTCCCGCTCCAGTGTCCTGCTCGCTGGCCGTGCGCTGTTCGCACAAACCGCAGCCGCCGATGTCAACACATGCCCTCACCTTGAAGACATTCTCAATCGGGTTGTCGTCCTTGAGATTCTCGGCGTAGTAGATGCGCACGCGCAAATCCTTCTCAATTCCCCGCCCATACGGCGTGCGGCACTTGAGCACCTGAGCATCGTCCATCAGCTCGCGCCACGAGCCCTCTGGGAAGACAAGCACCAGCGGGGTCTTGTCCTTGAGGTCGTTGTGCGCAGTCCACAGCCTCGCCTTCGCTTGCTGGGAAGGGTCTGAAGCGATCTCAGCCACACACCCCGCGAGTTCACGCAGAAGCTCCCTGTCCCCCTCCCCCAGCTTAACCTCGGATCCTTCATCTCTCCACCACATCTCAGACCTCCTGGAAATGACCACCCGCCAACAATTGCCTTTTCCTGCAAAACAACAAGAAAAAATATATGTCTTTTGTTGCAGATTAAAGCTTTATATGCTTGCATTTATCGGCAAATAGTTGTACTTTTCAGGATTATGAGTTGCCTAGAAAGAATATCACCTGTGGTGAAGGGCTGCGGCTGCGCGGCATTTGGCAAGGGGATAATAAATCCTTGGCGCGTGATCAGCGACCATGAGTATTTCTTGTTCGAGGAGGGACTGGGCTATCTTGAGATAGAGGGGATCGAGTACGAGTGCCCTGAGAGCAGCTACGTCATCATTCCATGCGGGCAGCGCCACATTTCATACGCTATCAGCACCAAAGTTCAGCTTCACTGGGGACATTTCGACTGGACGAACACGGAAGATGCTCATCCTACGGAGACGCGGATGGAGCCTGTTTCTGCGATGGGGATAGTGTTGAGCCGAGCTCCCGACTTCGTGCCGAAGGAGATACAATCAGGAATGATAACGGACCAAAAGGTCTATCTCCTCTCAAGACAGTTGATCAATGCCAGGAAGAGCCGCTCGGCCACGGACAAGGCACTTGCCAACGCCATAGCACTGGAGCTGCTGATACGGATGCTGTCGCCATCCCTTGAAGAGGCGGCACTCGTCGCCACAAACGACCATGGTGCGATCGCCGAGGAGACAAGGCGGCAGCTCACTCAGGCCGCGCACGAGCCACTGGACACATCGTTTTCAATCGAGCAGGTGCTGACCTCAGGGGGGTACAGCTACTCCCGGCAGCAGAGGATATTCCGCAAGACATTCGGCATCTCACCGCTCCATTACGTCACTCTCCTCAGGGTCGAGAGGATCAAGCAGCTTCTCGCTGACACCCGCCGCCTCCCCTCCTGCGAGATCGCACGCATCATGGGATTCAACGACACCGCATACTTCACGAGGTATGTGAAAAAACATCTCGGCAACCCCCCTGGCAAAGCCAGAAAAGAGCTCTCCTGAACACAAATACCCAATACTCCGTCCCCATTGTTGCCCCCATTGTTGCCTATACTCCGTCCCCATTGTTGCCTATAC
>CAZANS010000384.1:0-2568 GCA_964486565.1 uncultured Victivallales bacterium | reverse complement strand
AGCCCATCGGGCTTCTCAGTGTCGAACTTGAATCCGCTCTTCTCAAGCAGCGTTTTGAACGTTGCCTCAGCCTCCTTCTCCTTCATTAGGGAGACGAAGACTTTCCCTGCCCCGGCAGGAAGCTCGTCGAAGCTCTCGCGGGCTTTCTCGAACTGCGACTTCCTGAAGTAGGCAAGCCCTCTGAGAAGCGGGCTGTCCGCGAATATCTCCTTGTTCTCAGGGGAGCCGATCAGGTCGTCGGCTGTCCTGGCGGCGGCCAAGCCGGTTTCGATCCTCTCTAAATTACCAATGTCCTCGAGCCATATCTCCGCCTGCTTTTTGACAACCTCGTCCTTCTCGAGCTGCAATGCCAGATCTATCTTGATCTTCGTCTCCAGTATCTTGTTCTCCTGCATGAGAGTTCTGGCGAACTTCTGCACGAAAGCCTGCATCACCTCGGCCTTCTCGTCCTGTCCCTTATCAATATCGGTTACGCGGTTCTGTATCGCCAGAGCAAGCCGCAGCCTCTGTCTCCTGCTCTCGGCAGACAGCTCGCCGTCGTAGTTTGTGACGATGTCGAGAGCCTCGTCGTATTTGCCTTCCTGCAGCAAGGGACGAATGCGGTTCCTGATGACATCGAGCAGCAGCTTCACCTTCTCGGAGTCCGCATCCGCCAGATCCTCGTTCAGTGTGCTGATTTGAATCTGGATCTTCTCGGCCAGCTCGAATTCGTGCGCTTTTGCGGTCTTGGAGACCAGTTGGGCATATCTCTCCAGAGCCACATCGCGCATTTCAGGGTTGTTCTCGAGGAATTTTGAGATGTCCTCGAATTCGGACTCGTTTGCGGATTTCGCAGTGTCTCCCGTTGTTGCTGTTCGAGGCGGAATGCTGGGCGGGGTTTTGTGGGTTTCTGCAGCGGCGGGGGATTGTTGTATCCTGCCCGGTTGCCGGGGTGTCCCGTCTGGTCTTGTCGGTCCCTGGATATTCTGAAGATCTGGCCTGGGCATTTCCCTCTTGGCCTTGTTGGCATAATAGACCACCAGAAAAGAAATGATTGCCACGAAAACGAAGACCACGGCGAAGACTGCCACGGTCGCGTTGCTTGCGCCCCCCTTGGGTTTTTTGTGTGGCTTGTGCTGTTGCTTCTGGCGCCATTGTCTGTTCAACGCCTTTATCTCGTCCCTTGACGCGAGTTTTGCCATAGTGTCCGACATTGACACGCTTCTGTCGGCATGGATTTTACCGGTTGAAGCTTTGATGGCCTTTTTCCTGAAATGTCCCGGCTGAAGCCCTACAGGCTCGTAGCGCCCGGTCTGCAGGCCCCGGAGATTGAACTCCTTGAGTATGTCGTCGTTCTTACGCAACTTTGCGGTGTCGGTGATTATCCTGTCTATGCGCTCGATCACCTCGTCCCATGTGTTGAGCCTTAACTTGGGATTAGGGTTCATCATGAGCTGTATCAGTGAGTTCAGCTTGTCGGGGATGCCGGGCACGAATTCCGATATGGAAGGAATAGGTGCGTTGGCGATGTCCTCAGGGTCGGCATCCTCGTGAGGTTCCTTCCCTGTACACAGCAAAAATATTATCCCGCCCAGCGCGTATATGTCACACGAGGGGGTGTCGGCTATGCCATGGCTTATGAACTCCGGGCTCATGTAGTGATAGTCCCATATGTTGAACCCGTATTGAAGCAGGTGCTGGTCAAGGAGTAGGAACTGTGACTGGCCCATGTTCATGATCCATGGCTTGAGCTTGCTGGTTATCCTTATGTTCAAGGGGTTGAGGTTCTGGTGGATGAGCCCGTCCTTTTCCCATGCGTCGCTGAGGGATGCTGCGATTTCACTCGCCACCATCAGCACGTTGCTGTAGTCCAGTTGGTTTTCCTTGGTGAAGTGGGAGAGTTTATAGACTGTTGGTATGAACTCATATACGAAGTATACCTTGCTTGGAGCGATGCACCGGTCGAGCAGCTCCGGGAACACCGGCATCTTGAGCGAGCCTGTCCTCAGAAGCATCTCCACGAATGAATCGAAATCGCTGACGTTTTTCATGAAGAAAGTCGAAGGCACTCGGAGCAGTGCCTGCTTGTCGGGAAGACTGGTCAGCCCCACTGCCTCGTAAGTGTTCCAAAGCATCGTGGAGGCAAGGATTTTCCTTATCTGATATCCATGGAATATCGAGCCGTTGGGCAGCAGCGGATCCGGGACAATCTGATAGGAGTCGCAGATCGGACACTGCACCATCTCCCCGATATATTGATACTCTGCTTGAATCTCGTTCTCGCAGTTAGTGCATTTGAAGTTGAGCATTATTACATTTCCTAATTTGATTTTAGTTCATCATTAATCTGGAATACATTCCCTGCCAGATAGGCGGGGAACTTATCCAGCTCATTTCAGAAATATATCCCAGCACAGCAAGTATTCAAGTCGCAAATCCAGCCCTTGTCGGCCTTATTTTGACCACGTGAAGTGGAAAAGCACTCAGCCTATATGTTTTTATTGATGACGAAATGCTTTTTTGAGCTTGCAAAGTCCAGTTTGGCGGTTTAATGTAATTAGAGGTTTGAGGTTGTCTTTAAAATTCAAC
>CAZANS010000383.1:0-2577 GCA_964486565.1 uncultured Victivallales bacterium | reverse complement strand
ACACTGTCCCCAGTGTCCGTATCTGCCGTAAAGACTATTTCGAGACGATTAGTAAGCGGTGGTCGTTAATCGGTAATCGGTTTGCAGCGCATTTTTGCCCGGCATCCGTCAGCCATCTGTGCCGATTTGCGACGCATAGGAAACGTTGCGGTCACAGGCTTGTCTCTCGTAAACCAAAACACATAACCCAACAAGTTGTTTCACCTGACCGTCATTCCACTGTCGCACCATGACGGCAGGTGAACTCAGGCGTTATGAATACAGGGGAAACGATGTTCTGGATATTTGATGAGACCGCGAAGGCGGGCGAATATTTGGACTGCGCAACCCCAGTTGCGCTTTGACTCTTGTTTTCCAGTTTCAACTGCAACGTGTTGTTAATTTATTTTTCTGGCAGTTCGATACTGGCGCGGGGGCATTCCCATCACTCGCGAGAACTGCCTTGAGAAATAATTGCCATCTGAGAAGCCCGACCTGTAAGCTGCCTCGGTGACATTGTAGCGCCCCGACTGCAGGAGCTCGGCGGAATGCCTTATCCTAAGTTGGATCAGTTGTTCGAGCGGCGATATGCCGAAGGTTTTCCTGAACATCCTGAGGAAATGCCTTTCGGACATCGCCGCGCGTCGTGCGAGGTCCGCAACGGTCGAACGTCTGATGAAGTTCTCCTCCATCCATGCGACTGCCTCGCTGAAGCGTACCAGTCCGGCATCGGAAGTTCCTGGAGACTTCGAGTAAAGCCTGGACAGAAAGACGATCAGGTCCAGCAGGTATGCCTGCGTGGTGCATTCGAACCCGGGAGGGCGGGAGTCCATCTCCAGCCGCAGGCGGTGGATCTTTTCCATTACCTCCTTGAGGTGCGCGCTGTCGAGCCGCATCAGGCTGCGGAACCCGCTTGCTTGCCTTCTTGCCGGCTCAAGCACAAACAGTGCCTGGTACCCGGACATCGTACCCAGCCTATCTAGCGAAAAGTCGAACAGCTCAGGACGGTACATCACGTTGCACACACGGAAATCGCCCGCCGTCCGGCGGAATCCATGCTCCTGGTTGCCCTGGATCACATACACATCCCCGCTTGACACAGGATACGTTTTCTCGCCTATCATATGCTCGGCCCTTCCGTCCAGGACAATTACCATCTCGGTGTAGTCATGGGAATGAAGGGGGAATCCGGAGCCAAGATTGTGCACCCTTATCTGGCAGAAATCCCCTTCCCTCTCGAAATGAAGCCTGGCCGATATCCTCTGCGTCATGGGGATATCTATTCGATCTCGTAGACGAGGAACTGGCATTTAAGTGAGCCGTTGGGGACTTCACAACTTTCCAGCGGTCGTGCGGAAATGAACTTCCCGTAATCATCATGTCCAGCGAGAACGCCCACCCTCCATCCATGCATACGGCAGATCGCGGATGAAATGCCATGCCTTAATTTCGAGTCTGCATCGAGTCTGACATCATATGGTGGATTGGTGACGGCAAATGTGCGGGAAGTGCTCCACTGCGTATCCAGGACTGAACGCTGCCTAAAAGACAACCTCACTCCCGCGGCTCTTGCATTCACCCGCGCGATATCCAAGACATTCTCATCTATATCGCTGGCCTGGATGCTGGGAGTCTGACTTGTGACACAACCCCGCAATTCGCCCCGCAGTCCCCGCAGAATCTCTGCGTCGGATTTGTCGAAATTCGCCCAGCGCTCGAATCCAAACCTTTCCCGCAATAGTCCCGGAGAAAAGTCGGCCGCCCACAGAGCGGCTTCAATAGCTATGGTTCCGGAACCGCACATGGGATCAACAAAAGCGGTTTTCCTGTCCCAACCGGACATTCGCAACAAAGCTGCCGCAAGAGTTTCTCTGAGTGGGGCATCACCTGTTTGCTGACGGTATCCCCGCCGGTGGAGTCCTTCACCCGCAAGATCAATATAAACCGATGCCTTGTTGTTCACCAAGTATACAAAAACCCTGACATCCGCATCGGTTTTGGAAATGGAAGGGCGTCTTTGACGGCTGTCGCGATTGCGAATCTGATCCACAACAGCGTCTTTGGTCTTCAGGGCAACAAAGCCGCTGTGTGTCAATTCGCTGGCAACACAAACAGCGGATACAGAGACAGTCTGGCTAGGGGAGATGAAAGGTGTCCAGTCAACAGACATAACGCCGTCATATAACGATTGTCCAGAAGATACCGGAAAGCGATTCATCAAAACCTGGATTCTCTGGGCGATGCGGCTTTGAAGGCAGGCACGCCAGCCGTCTTTCCACGTTCCCCTGAAGGGTATTCCGCTGCTGTTCAAACGGACACTCGCGAAACCTAGCTCCCGCAGCTCATCGCATAATGCGCCTTCAGTCCCGCTTATGGATGAAGCGAAAAACTCCAGTATCTTATTGTCATCGTGCAAATCATGTTCCTTTTTATGATCCCCCCGGTAATACTATGCCATGCCGCCAAACTAATGCAACCTTATCCGGCAGGAATCCCCCCCCCCCCGATATGAAGCCTGGCCGATATCCTCCGCGGTATGGCGGTATCGTACTAGTCTTTGTCTCTTTTGTCAAGGTGTAGTTGTTTTTTATGAGATAT
>CAZANS010000382.1:0-2592 GCA_964486565.1 uncultured Victivallales bacterium | reverse complement strand
CCTGGGTTCGAGTCCCAGCCAACCCACCAAAACGTTAAGGAACATTTTTATCTAGGGAACGATGCAATGAGCAAGTGCAAAGTATGCGGCAAGGGGCGGACGGTCGGAGGCTCAATCACAAGACGTGGCCTCGCAAAGAAAAAAGGCGGTATCGGGATGCACGTCGTAAAAAACAACAAGCGCGTGTTCAAGCCCAACGTCCAGACAATCAAGGTGCGCGACGAGAAGACAGTGAAGACAATCAAGGCCTGTGCGGCATGCATCCGCTCGGGCAAGATCAGCAAGGCATAGCGACATTCTTTCCTGTAGCTATTGACTTGCACTCTACACTGTGATATATTCCATCCTGATTTGTGGGTGATGGGTGACGACAGGAGGCTCCGGATGCCATTTATAGTTTATAACGACCACGGAATGCAGAAGACCTTCGAGCTGCCCGAGGACAAGTTGATCGTCTTCGGCAGGGAGGACCACGTCGAGTTCCAGATACTCAAGGACTCCCAGGTCAGCAGGGAGCATTTCGCCATCCGAAAGGACGATACCGGCAAGTTCATCCTCATAGACCTCGGCGCATCAAACGGGACTTGCCTCAACGACGAGAGGGTCGAGGCCAACTCCATCACCGAGCTGAAGCACCGCGACCAGATCAGGGCAGGCAGGCAGACATTCATATACCGCATAAGGCCTCTCTCCCCCAGCAACACCACACAGGTGGTGGAAAGCGTCATGAAGGAGCTGAGCGGCGGCAAGGGATACCACACCATCATGTGCGAGATTCTCGGCAAGGACCCCCGCAAGCTGCAGGGGAAGAAGAAGTGATCGGCGATCGGTGATCCGCGAAATCTCCCGAACTCCCCGGTTTGTGCGGCGGAATGGCGGGCACAGACAATTGATGGTATGCACCAGCCATTTCGCCGCACCGTCTGCCGCGCCTGCGCTCCCAACGCGGTTCACGCGGAGTTTTGAAACTGGCTCCCAAACAAATCTAGCTACCTCGATGCCTCAAGCGCCTGGTCGAAGTCGGCTATGATGTCCTCTATATCCTCTATGCCTACAGACACCCTTATGAAGCCGGGTGTCACGCCGGCGGCCTTCTTCGCCGCCTCGTCAAGCTGCTGATGGGTCGTCGAATAGGGATTTATCACCAGAGTCTTGGCGTCGCCGACGTTGGCCAGGTGGCTGGCGAGCTTCACCGAGTCAATGAACTTCACCGCGCTGCCGTCCTTGATCCCGAAGCCGAATACCGAGCCGAAGCCGCCCGAAAGATATCTCCCCGCCATCTTGTGCCATGGATGCCCCTCAAGCCCAAGATAGTTCACCCACTCGACCATGGGGTGCGTCTCCAGATGCTTCGCCAGCTTCATCGCGTTTTCGCAGTGCCTTCTCATCCTCAGGGGCAGGGTCTCTATCCCCTGAAGCAACAGGAACTCGTTCAACGGGCTGGGGCAAGGGCCGATGTTCCTCATGCCCTGCACCCTGGCCTTGACTATATATGCGATGTTCCCCGCTCCGGGAACGTCGCCAAGCGCATCCCAGTACACTATGCCGTGATAGCTCGGGTCGGGAGTGGTGAACTCCGGGAACCTCCCGGAGGACCAGTCGAACCTACCTCCGTCAACTATCATCCCGCCGATGCTCGTGCCGTGCCCGCCTATCCATTTCGTGCAGGAGTACACCACAATGTCCGCGCCGTGATCAAAGGGCTTGCACATGGAAGGCGCGAAGGTGTTGTCAATCATCAAAGGGATACCCGCATCATGCGCCACGGCTGCTATACCGGAGATGTCAGGCACGTCCCCCTTGGGATTGCCTATAGTCTCGGCATACACAAGCTTCGTGTTGTCCTTGACAGCGCCAGCCACGCTTTCCGGTGTCAAGTCGTCAAGAAACGTCACCTCTATCCCGAAACGCGGCAATGTATGCACGAAAAGCGTCTGCGTCCCCCCGTAGAGAGACGACGAGCTTATGATATGGTGGCCGGCGGCGGCTATGTTCGTGATCCCCAGGAATATCGCCGACATCCCGCTGGCTGTCCCGAGCGCCCCGCTGCCCCCGTCCAGCGCCGCCATGCGCTTCTCAAGAACATCCGTGGTCGGATTCATCAGGCGCGTGTAGATGTTCCCGAACTCCTTCAGCGCGAAGAGGTTAGCTGCGTGTTCAGACGACTTGAAAACGTAGCTTGTGGTCTGGTATATCGGCACCGCCCGCGCCCCGGTGGAAGAATCCGCAACCTGCCCAGCATGCAGACACAATGTACTGTCACCTCTAGAACCCATAATCAAACCTCCGTAATTGTTGCGAATCCCGCAAAAAATAGTGCCGGGAAATAAAAATCTCAGATAGCGTAGTCGGCAGAGGCTCTGCCAAGATAATCCTTGACGATCGAGGCCAGGCTGATATTCCCCGCCTCCTCGCGCATAACCTCCCCCAGATGCTCCCAGACAGGCGCAGTCGGGCAGCTCTTCTTCGAATCGCACTCCTTGCCCCCGCGGACACAGTCGGCAAAGTTGAAATCCCCGTCAAAAAGCTCTATCACATCCAACACCGATATGTCCTCCGGATCCGTCCCAAGCTCGTAACCTCCGTTGCAAC
>CAZANS010000381.1:0-2608 GCA_964486565.1 uncultured Victivallales bacterium | reverse complement strand
TTTGGCTGAATTCCGGAATATATTCAATTACAAGAGGCACGGAAGGACGCGGGAAAAAGAATTCTTTGTCTCCCTTTCGTGTGTTTCGTGGTTTAAAAAGGATTTGAATTTGAACAATTCGCTTCTGCAACCTCGCATTCGCTCGGTGGCAGAGCTTGACGTTCGAGGGCATGCGGGAAATTCTGTCGGCACGAGGCTTGAATGATCATGCTTGGGGGCTAACTTACCGTTCGTGTTGAATGAAGATATTTGCCCGGCATGAGCCGGCGGGAGTTTTTTCGGGCATGGATTTCAAAGACTACAGCGAGCCCCGGGCCGGAGGGCATTTCGGCCCTTACGGGGGAAAATATGTCCCCGAGACTCTGATTCCTGCGCTGGAGCAGCTTGAGAATGTATATCTGGAGGCGAGGGATGACGCGGGTTTTCGTGTGGTATTCCGCGATCTTCTTGCGGACTATGTGGGCAGGCCGACGCCATTGTACTTCGCCGAGAGGCTTTCAGGGCATGTGGGGAAGGGATTGCGGATATACCTTAAAAGAGAGGATCTGTGTCATACCGGAGCTCACAAGATCAACAACTCCCTCGGGCAGGTGCTTCTGGCGATGCGCATGGGGAAGACCAGGATAATCGCCGAGACAGGTGCCGGTCAGCATGGGGTGGCGACTGCGGCGGCATGTGCGCGGATGGGCATGGAGTGCGTCATCTACATGGGCGAGGTTGACATGCTGCGGCAGGCGGTGAACGTCAGCAGGATGGAGATGCTTGGAGCGAAGGTTGTGCCCGTATTGGCCGGACAGCGAACGCTCAAGGAGGCTGTCAGCGAGGCGATACGCGACTGGGTGGCCAACTCATCGTCCACCCACTATGTCCTCGGCTCGGCTCTTGGCCCGCATCCTTTCCCGATGATTGTCAGGGACTTTCAGTCGTGCATAGGGCGCGAGGCCCGGGAGCAGATACTCGATAAGGAGAAACGCCTCCCCGACATGCTCGTTGCCTGTGTCGGCGGCGGCAGCAACTCGATAGGCCTGTTCCACCCCTTCCTCGCGGATGCAGACGTGAGGATGATCGGTGTCGAGGCAGGCGGGCGCGGAGAGGCACTCGGGGAGCACGCAGCCAGATTCCACGGCGGCCGCCCGGGACTGCTCCAGGGTACCAAATCGTACGTTCTGCAGGACGACGACGGCCAGATTTCCATCACTCATTCCGTATCAGCAGGCCTGGACTATGCTGCCGTCGGCCCCGAGCACTCATTGCTCAGGGACCTCGGCCGCTGCGAGTACCACAAAGTCTCGGACGACGACGCGCTCGACGCGTTCAGGACACTCAACCGACTCGAGGGGATCCTCCCCGCACTAGAGAGCAGCCACGCCTTGGCATGGATACTCAAAAAACCAGCAGGCATCCCGCAAGACGCAATAATAATCGTCAACCTCAGCGGCAGAGGCGACAAAGACCTCGCCCAGGTCCTGGAACTTCAGACAACCTTGCCTCGAGGAAGTTGAAGTGGCACCCTTAGCGTGCTTGCGCGGACGGCGATGCCTCCGCCCCAACCCTTTGGGTGGCAGGCTCTTTTGGCGCGAATGCCATGCCGCCACGGTCGGGACAGGCTAGGCAGGTATGCCCACTTCCGCATCGGCGTGGCCTCGCATCCAAAATGGCAAGCCGCGCCTGTCTGCGTGCACCGCACAGGCAGGCGGCCACGGGGAGTTTTGAAATTGGCTCTCTATACAAAGCGTTACTGTATGCCGGCTGCATGTCTGCCATGTTCGTCGCCGCCGCCGCTTATGCCGTTGAAGCCGAGGCACCGTCCGTCGCTGTCCAGGGAGATACAGAGATTTATTTCGGAGCCTACCCGGCAAATCTTCGCAAGGAAGCCTCCTTCACAATTCTTAACACCGGCCTCGGAGTGCTGAAGATCGGCCGGATCAGGAAGACCTGCGGCTGTGCAGAGGTGCAGATTGACAGGACCGAGATACCCCCCGGTGAGCATGCGACATTGAAGGCCGTGATCCTTGAGCACTCCATCTACGGAGCCTACCGCAAGAATGTCTATGTTGAGAGCAACGACCCGGCGCAGCGATTCCTGTCGCTGACCTTGTCGGGCAATGCGATACCGCTTGTCTCTGTCAAGCCTTCAGACGCATTTTACGCGGGGATATTGGAGAGCGGCATCGAGTGGCGGCAGGAATTTTTGCTCGAGGCGTCTGTGGAAGGAGTCCTGCTGTCGGATCCGGAAGTCCGTTCCGACGTGGAAAATTCCGTTGCCATCGAGAAGAAGAACCCCAAAGCCTTCCGGCTGCAAATCTCGATCACACCCTCCGGGGAAAATGACGCGTTCTCATGCAAAATATCCATCCCGATAACCAAGCCAGAAGGCTGGAAACCATTGGAGATCAACATTAAAGGCCGAGTCAGGAAATAGAGCCGGTGATTCTGGCAATAGTCTCGTCGGTCACCTTCGATTCAGAATACAGTTGCATCCAAAATGGCAAGCCGCGCGTCCACTGATAGTTTTGAACTTGGCTTAGAAGTCTGAAATCCCATACAAAAATGAACCCCCGGCCGCATATAGCGCTCGGGGGTTGAAAATGCCGACGAAACCTTACTT
>CAZANS010000380.1:0-2611 GCA_964486565.1 uncultured Victivallales bacterium | reverse complement strand
CCAGGCCCCGACAAGCCTACGACGACATCCCAGACTCTTTGTTAGTCCCAATTCCAAAAATAACCTAGCACTCCAAAGCAAAAATAACACGATGAATCGTGGAATACAAAGTGAGCGTTTAAAACCATTTGGACATGTCGAGGTCATTTTGGAGTACAGACTTCAGTATGTCTGGGTTTAGGGCTTAGGGTTTAGGGTTTCCCTTATTTTAGCCTGTCAATAGCAGTAGCACGGCGACGACCTTCAAATCCCCATCGCCGAAGGCCAGCCACTAAACTTGACTGTTTTTTGCCTTGCGACGTTGCAAGCTCACCCGTATATTGTAAGTTAACATGCATTTGGGTTTTGGCGACGTGCCATGGACTGACTTTTCAATATTTTTTTCAGGAATGTAACATGACAGAGCAGAGATCACCGGACATCATGGAGAAACTGGCATCGTTGTGCAAGCGCAGGGGGTTCATATTCAGGAGCTCGGAGATATACGGCGGCATAAACGGCTTCTGGGACTACGGACCCTGCGGCGTGGCGATGAAGAGAGCCATCGAGCAGGCTTGGTGGAACTACATGGTCGAGACCCGTGACGATGTCGAAGGGCTGGACTCGACGATCATCTGCCATCCCGAGGTATGGAGGGCATCCGGGCATCTGGACAAGTTCGGCGACATGATGACCGACTGCAGGGACTGCAAGACCCGGCACCGCGTGGATCAGATGGAGACCGCAGGGAAGTGCCCCGAGTGCGGCTCGAACAACCTCACCGAGCCCAGGGAGTTCAATCTGATGATGAAGACCTTCGTCGGCCCCGTGGCGGACGATAACCATGTGGCCTACCTCAGGGCAGAGACCTGCCAGCCAATATTCGTGGACTTCCACCACGTCCGCATAGCCTCGAGACAGAAGCTCCCATTTGGCATCGCGCAGGTGGGAAAGGCCTTCAGAAACGAGATCAACCCAAGAAACTTCACCTTCAGATCACGGGAGTTCTCACAGATGGAGATGGAGTTCTTCTGCAAAAGCGACGACGCGATGCAGTGGTTCGAGTACTGGAAAGCAGAAAGGATAAGGTTCTACAAGGAAATCCTGTTGTTCTCCGACGATGTGATGCGCATACACGAGCACGGGCCGGGCGAGCTGGCACACTACGCCAAGGCCGCTTTGGACATCGAGTATCTTTTCCCCTTCGGCTGGGGCGAGCTCGAGGGTGTGCACCACCGGGGAGAATGGGACCTGTCGAGGCACCAGGAGTTCTCCGGCGAGAACCTGCAGTACTTCGACCAGGAGACCAACGAAAAGCTGCTCCCAACATGCATCGAAACCTCGGTAGGCCTCGACAGGACCATGCTCGCCGTCCTATGCAACGCATACGACGAGGATGTGGCCGAGACCAAGAAGGAGGGGATCGAGGAGGACGCGAGGGTGGTCATGCGTTTTCCCGCAAAGCTCGCGCCTGTGCAGGTCGCGGTGCTGCCGCTCTCCAAGAAGATCGCCGAACCGGCGGAAACCATATTCCGCGAAATTCGCAAAAAATTCCGCTCGGAGTTCGACCTTACAGGGAGCATCGGCAAACGCTACCGGCGCCAGGACGAGATCGGGACACCCCTGTGCGTCACATTCGACTACGAGTCGCTCGATGACCACTCCGTCACGCTCAGGGACCGCGACACCATGCAGCAGGAACGGATACCCACGGACAAGCTGCTTCAGGCTCTCGGGCAGAAAATAAACTGACCAAAACTCAGCAATATTCGGCATAAGGAGCTGCGGTATGGATGGCAAAAGGACAAAAATCAACACGGTGGCCAGCAGCCTTTCAGCCCTGGCGGCAACAGTGCTCTGCGCGGCCTTCCTTGCTTCCTGCGTGTCGAGTGATTCCACCGGAATGCCCGTCTCCCCTCCCCTGTCAACGCCAGCGGCACAGGAGGACATCCCCGAGCAGCCCGAGCTGGTCAGGCTTTACACCAACCTGACCGCTGACAAATGGGAGGATCGTGAGCTGGCACAGCAAGCGCTGGTGGAGAAAATCTCCGCCACAAAAAACAGTTCAACTGCACAGGCAGTCGTAGAAATGCTAATCGTCGAAAAAGACCCCGAGATCAGCTTGCGCGCGGGAAAGGCGCTCAAGGAATACTTCCTGAAGCAAATCCACGACCCGGAAAGGAAGAAAGGCTTCCTCGGCCTCAAGCTCATGGAGCACGGGGAGATGGTGGTCAACAACGAGCGATGTACACCTATCAGGGTGGTTCAGCCGCAAGAGGGCTTCCCGGGACACGAGGCGGGCATCAGGGCCGGCGACCTCATCATGGGCATTGACGGCAGGATATGCTCACCTTTATTCTCGCTGAATGACTTCATCGTCTATGTGGCGGCAAAGGCACCCGGCACGGAGGTGGTGTTGGCGATCTTGCGCAGGGGCAAGACCTTTCCTTTGAGAGTGGTTCTCGGCGTCCGTCCCGATGACATCCAGGGCCAGATGCCGGCTATTTCAGAGGACAAGCTGTTCTCCGAATGGATCGAATCAATGAAGGAAAGCATAAAGCTGAACAACAAAGGGTTTTAGGAACTATTATCTAACAATCCCTTAGGAACCAAAGAACACGATTCCGAGGCC
>CAZANS010000379.1:0-2619 GCA_964486565.1 uncultured Victivallales bacterium | reverse complement strand
GGGCTTTTCCTAGTCAAAGACAAGCTCTCTGGCCCCGTGGCGGGGGTTTTCACCCTTCACGACCTTATCCGGGCTCAGGCCGACTTCTTCGACTCATAGAAGGCTGCGAGTGAGGAATTTTCTTATCAGGGAATGTCGAGATTCATCGGATGAAGCTCTCGGTTGTGTCGCAATGCGTCGTCCTGCTTATAATATTCAATGCAGTGGCATCCTCCTCTTCGCATCTCACCAGCGCAGGCTCCGCCCTTCCTGGGCTGTGTGGAGTTGTCGCGGGTCATTTCAATCGCGCCTCCGCCAGGCAGGGATGAACAGCCTGGCAGACCCATAGAGCCCGAAGCAAAAAAAAACGTTTTTCCCTTTTCCCTATTGAATCATCGTCGTTAAAAATGTAGATTACGACAGAGTTAGGGATATTGCGGCCAACAAACTTTTAGGAGCTGTAAGTATGCGTCTCGGTGTAAATGTTGATCATGTAGCCACATTGAGGGAGGTTCGCAAGGGCTCGTGCCCCTCGCCTCTTGATTCCGCGCTGGCATGCGAGAAGGCCGGGGCATGGGGTATAACAGCCCATCTCCGCGAGGACAGGCGGCATATCCAAGACTCTGACATGAAGTTGCTGGTGTCGAAGGTGCAACGCCTGAACATGGAGATGGGAGTGACTGAGGAGATGATTCTTATCGCCTCGCGGCTAAGGCCGTTCAGCGCGTGCTTGGTTCCCGAGAAGCGGCAGGAGCTTACGACGGAGGGAGGGCTTGATGTCATATCCGACGATGGCAGGATATCCGAGGCGGTGTCCCGGCTTCAGTCGGAAGGGATAATAGTGAGCATTTTCATTGATCCCGACATCCGGCAGTTGGACTCCGCCAGGGCGACTGGGGCGGAGTATGTCGAGTTGCACACCGGCGCGCTGGCCAACAGCCAAGGGGATGCCCTTGGAATCGAACTGGAAAGACTCGTCGAGGCTGCAGAACATGCCCACGCCATCGGCTTGAATGTCAATGCCGGCCACGGGATAGACTACGTGAACATAAACCACATCCTCAAGATACCCCACCTTAGGGAGTTGAACATCGGGCACAGCATAGTGTCGAGGGCAGTGTTCTGCGGCTTGGGTCAGGCGGTAGAGGAGATGCTGGAATTGATGAAAGGTTACAAATGAGTTCAGTGAGCAAAGAAGACCTGGCCGATTTGAAACATCGCCTTAAAAAGATCATATTCAAGGAGCTGTCCCTTGAGGGGTATAGCCCTGAGTCCATTGCCGACGACGCTCCGCTATTCGGGGGTGGGCTGGGGCTTGATTCTCTCGATGCGGTGGAGCTGGTGGTGCTTATACAGCGGCATTTCGGGGTCCGGATAAAGGATCTGGAGCAAGGCAGGAAGATATTTGAGAGCCTTGAGACACTCGCCGACTACGTCAGCAGAAACCGCAATGATCAAGGATTACTCGGCTGAATATTTCCCGTGGCACCTTGCCATTTCTTCCGCGTGGATCACAATGAAGCGTTTCCGGGGAAAACCCGTCGGCGAGGATATATTAAAATGGACACAAACCAGAAAGAACGCCGCGAACCGAGAAGAATTTGTGTGTCCGGGATCGGTATGATCAGCGCCGCCGGCAACGACACCGATGCGAGTTTCGCAAACATGCTTGCAGGCAAACGACGGCCCATGCCATCCCCCAGCCTGTTTGAAAGCCAGATTTGCAAACCCGTGTTCGAGTGCTCAAGCGATTCCTTGGATCAAAGCCTGCTGCCTCACATGCGCACATTCGCGCTGTGCCTCAAGGCGCTTGAGGAGGCGCTGGCCGATGCCCGGATATGCCTGGGCGACCTGCGAATGATGAACGCCGGTGTCAGCATAGGCACGACCGTGTCATGCAATCTCAACGATCTTGAGTTCTATTCAATTCTTCGTGGGGGTGGCCATCCGGGGATCCTTCCGCTGAAGCGTTATCTCTGCGGCGACATATCGCTTTCGCTGGCTGAAATAGCCGGGCTGGAGACTCTGCCGTTGCTGTCGGTTGCGAACGCCTGCTCCTCCGGGGCGAACGCAATTGCTGTCGGTGCCTCATTGATCCGCTCTGGAGCCTGCGACATCGCGATTGTCGGCGGGGCGGATGAACTAAACCGGATCCCGTATTGCGGGTTCAACTCGCTCCAGGTGATGAGCGACGAGCCTTGCATGCCCTTCGACAAGCGACGCAAGGGGCTCAACCTCGGGGAAGGCGCAGGAATCATCATACTGGAGGATCAGGGACATGCGTTGTCCAGGGGGCATCGTCCGCTTGTCGAGCTTGCCTCCTGGGGCGAGGCCAGCGACGCTTTCCACATCACCGGGCCGCATCCGGAAGGCAGAGGTCTTCGCCGGGCAATCATGCTCGGGCTCGAACGGGCGGCAACGAATCCTTCCGACGTGGCATACATCAATGCCCATGGCACGGCCACGCTCAACAACGACAGTGTTGAGTCGGCGGTGATAGCGGACATCTTCGGATCCGGAGTGAAATTATCCTCCACAAAATACTACACCGGGCACACCTTGGGAGCCGCCGGGGCTATCGAGGCCGCTCTATGCGTCAAGGGAATCATCGAGGGCAGTTTCCCAGGGAATCCCGGAATG
>CAZANS010000378.1:0-2658 GCA_964486565.1 uncultured Victivallales bacterium | reverse complement strand
AATCATTTTCACTAGCATTTATATTCATGTGATGGAAACGGCTGAATTTTTAGATTTGGATTTAGGGTTGTCCGAGGCTGACGCAGGCATGCTTTCTGTCCGTGCGCTGCTGACTGAGGCAGGGCATGTGCTGCTCGAGGAAGGATCAGGGGACGAGCAGTTCGAGAGGATAGGGCGTGCCGACGGCAAACGGATAATTGCGAAATTCGCAGACTCGACCCAGGAAGGCTTGCTACATCTCGCCGGCGAGGGCCTCTCGGCCAGTCTACCCCCGGTGCTGGACTTCTGGCGCGAGTTCGGCAGACGCTATATCTCCGCATTGTGCCATATCCCCGAGTCGGATTTCAACCCGGCTTCCCCGGTGCCAGCACCCAGTGTCGGAGAGCTTGACGACATATGCCTCCACGCCCCCCCGATGTGCGGGATCGAGCACCTTAACCACGACACCCTCGCAGCAATATGGTCAGCCATGGACGCCCATCTAAGAGGGAAAATCAAAGATTTCGACGGCACGATCCAGGAGTTCATGCGCCAGGTCAACCCCGCATGGAGGCTCGTCGGCAAAGTAACATTCCATCTCGCAGAGAACAAGAAAGATCCCCTGCGCCCATTCGCCTTCATCGCAACCTATACCGAGAGGATATCCAAGTCCGCGAAACCCCAGTACATTCCCCTGGGCAAGGCGTTGAAGGAATACTCCGGGGAGAAGAACAAGTCCAAGCTGCTGTCACTTCTCTCCCCGGTAAGCCGCGCCTCGGAAAAAAGCGCATTCGCGGCGGAAATGGTCGCCACCGGGGCGGTTTTCCAGCCCCAGGCATGGACTCAAGGGCAGGCCTACAGGTTTCTGAAGGACATTCCTCTCTTCGAGGATTCCGGCCTGATCGTGAGGCTCCCGGACTGGTGGAAAGGCGGCGCACCAGCAAGGCCAGTCGTGCGAGTCGTGGTCGGCGGCAAACCGCTCAACAGCCTCGCAGCAGGCAAGCTGATCGAGTTCGACGTGCAGGCGTCACTGGACGGCGAGAAACTTACCGAGGGGGAACTCCGGGAGATTCTAGGGGCGCAGGAAAACCTCGTCAGGCTGAAGGGCAAATGGGTCGAGGTTGACAGGGAAAAACTCGGCGAGCTGCTGGGGCATTGGGAGAAGGTCAGGAAGAACTCTCCAGATGGAATAAGCTTCCTCGAGGGGATGCGTCTGCTCTCCGGGGCAGGGCTCGGCGACGGGCCGGCAGCAAATATCCCAGAAGATGCGGAAAAATGGATGAAGGTCGAGCCCGGGAAATGGCTCGAAGATGTCCTCGAAAAACTTAGAAACCCGCCCGAAACTCCCGAGACAAAAGCCTTGGATGGATTGAAGACCACCCTGAGGCACTACCAGGCCGCTGGCCTCGAGTGGCTCTGCATGATGAACCGACTCGGTATCGGCTCATGCCTCGCAGACGACATGGGCCTCGGAAAAACCATCCAGATACTCGCAATGCTCTTGCGCATAAAACCCGCCTCGCCAAAATCACCATCCATCCTGGTGATACCCGCATCACTAATCGGCAACTGGAAATCCGAAATTGCGAAATTCGCACCGGAAATTCATTATTGTGTCGTTCACCCCTCCGAAAACAAAACTCCAACAAAAGAGTCGCTGCTCGATAAATGCCTCGAAGCCAGGCTCGTCATCACAAGCTACGGAATGTTGTCAAGGGCACCATGGCTCGCGGAAATCCCATGGGAAAGCGTCATCCTCGATGAGGCACAGGCCATCAAAAACCCCGGCGTGCGACAAACCAAGGCCGCAAAACAGCTCCGCGGAAGACACAAAATAGCTCTTACCGGCACACCCGTGGAAAACCGCCTCGGCGACCTGTGGTCCATATTCGACTTCATCAACCCAGGACTGCTGGGCAACGCTTCGCAATTCTCGAAATACGCCAAAAAACTGTCGTCCAGCGAAAATTCGGACTTCGCACCCCTGAGAAGGCTTGTCAAGCCATACATACTCAGACGCCTGAAGACTGACAGGGATGTCATTTCAGACCTCCCGGACAAGACCGAGATGATCGCCTTCTGCAACCTCTCGAAGCCGCAGGCATCCCTCTACTCCGGGGTCGTCTCGGAACTCAAGGAAAAACTGTCATCCCTCGAGGGCATCGAAAGAAAAGGCGTCGTGCTCGCGGCAATACTCAAGTTCAAGCAGATATGCAACCATCCTTCCCATCTGACCGGCGACGGCGTATGGGATTTCTCGCATAGCGGCAAGTTCGCCAGGCTCTCGGAACTCACAGAGAACATCAGCGCTCGCAGAGAAAAGGTGCTCGTATTCACCCAGTTCAAGGAGATTTCCGGCCCATTGACGGACTACCTTTCGGGGGTCTTCCGGCGGACGGGCCCCACGTTGCACGGGGGCACACCGGTCAAGGAAAGACAAAAAATGGTCGAGAGCTTCCAGTCGGAGTCAGGACCACCCTTCATGGTGCTCACAGTAAAGGCCGGAGGAACAGGCCTGAACCTCACCGCCGCATCACATGTGATACATTTCGACCGCTGGTGGAACCCGGCAGTCGAAAACCAAGCCACCGACAGAGCATTCCGAATAGGACAGAAAAAAAAATGTCGTCGTACATAAATTCGTGTGCAGAAGCACTATCGAAGAAAAAATATCCGCAC
>CAZANS010000377.1:0-2659 GCA_964486565.1 uncultured Victivallales bacterium | reverse complement strand
GGAGCGCAGGTGCGGCAGACGGTGCGGCGAAATGGCTGGTGCATACCATCAACTGCCTGTGCCCGCCATTTCGCCGTGGCGAATGCCGTGCTTCCGCCCCAACCCTTTGGGCGGCAGGCTCTTTTGGCGCGAATGCCACGCGGCCACGGGGAGTTTTGAAATTGGCTCATAGGAACTCCCGTTCCCTCTTCCTTAGGGTTAGAACATTTTTCGGAGGGCATCCACCAGCTCGCATGTCTGCTCCCCTGTTCCGATGCTTATTCGTACGAACCTGCCGGTGACCGGGCCGGGGAAATAACGCACCAGTATCCCGGAATCCTTCAGGTCGCGGTAAAGCCTCTCCGCGTCACCACGGGGAGGCGAGGCGAATATGAAGTTCGCCTGCGACGGGACGACCTGGAAACCGAGCTCTGACAACGCAGACGACAGCGACTCGCGGGTGCCGCGGATCTTCATCACGCTTTCGGCCAGATATTCCCTGTCCCCAAGTGCCGCGGTGGCGATCAATTGGGGCAGCAGGCCGACATTGTAGGAGTCCTTCACCTTCATCATCCCGGAGATAAGCCCTTCAGAGCCAAGCACGAAACCCAGACGCAGACCCGCAAGCGAATAGCTCTTGGACAAAGTCCTGCATATCAAGATGTTAGGGTGCTCGGGAACCAGATCAACGCAGTTGTCGTCAGCGAAGTCCGCATAAGCCTCGTCTATCAGCACTATCCCTGGGAAATCTGCGCAAAATTTGGACACTTCTTCTTTTGGGAAGCAGTTCCCTGTCGGCGCGTTGGGCCTTGCCAGCAACACCATGCGTGAGGCGGATACCCTTCCTGCGAAATCCGCAGGAAGCGAGAAATCATTCTCAAGAGGGATGGCTCGGCACTTGGCTCCCTGGATCGCCGCCAGGACCGGATACAGCGAGTAAGAAGGTTCCAGGGCAGAAAGGGTCTCCCCATCTCCGACAAAACATCGCGTCGCGATCGTCAATATGTCGTCCGACCCGTTGCCAACCAATACATTCCCCGGCTTCAGGCCATATACAACGGCTATAGCTTTGCGAAGTTCGCAGCACTCGGGGTCGGGATACAGCCTCAGCGCCGCGGGGTCGGCTTCCTGGAGCGCCTTGGCGGCCAGAGGGCTTGGGGGGTATGGGTTCTCGTTGGTGTTAAGCTTTATCCATCCGCCGACACGGCGTGGCTGCTCGCCCGGAGTGTAGCCGTCAAGCTTATCTATCGCCTCTCTGAAATATTTTTGCATACCCGACTTATCTCTTTGCGATCCCGCGTCCTTTCGGCGAAGCAAGGTCTAAAGAACACATGCCGTCTAAGACAAAGCACCTCGACAGCTCGAGTGCTGGAATGAAATCCTCCGGGAGAAGCTCCCCCAACTGGACAAGGCCCATCATGCAGCCTGCGAAATACGCACATGCGCAGGCACTTGGCTCATCCATCTCAGCCAATGTGGCGGCGTAGCGGTTATAGAACTCAATATCGCTGTCGCATGGCTCGCCTATCCCCGACACCTGACCACGCCCGAACTCCATAAGATTCAAACTAAGCTCCCCGACCGGCCATTCGGGACGCATAATACGGAATTTGGGAATCAGGCAGCGCATGTGAAGCTCTAGGCTGCCGCAATATTCACTTATCTCCTTCTTTGTCGGTCTCATCACCCTTCTTTTCTTTGTCCTTTTCTTTTCTCTTTTCTATCTCATCCTGGGTTATGTCAAACTTGCTGGCCCCGCCGGCATAGGCATCCAGCCTGTCTATCTTCCTCTGCATATCGTCGATACGGTTCTGCAAGGATTTTTTTTTGCCCGCGCTGACTGCATTCTCAAGATGCGCCTTGTAGCTCTCCAACCTCTTCACGAAAGGCTCCTTGCGCTTCTCCAACTCTCTGGCCCTCGTATCCTTTATCTCGTCTATTTTTGCCTGAATATCCTCTTTCCCCTTCTTGTCCTCGGCTCTCTCGAGCCTCTTCTCGTAATACTCGATCTTTTTGTTGTAGCTTGTGAACGGGTTGGCCTCCTGGCCAGCGTTCAAAAGGAAAGATGTCAGCATGACGAACATGCAGGCCAACTTCCCTGCCCACCGCAGCAGGCAACACTTCCCAAAATTCGATATGCAATAGCTCTCCATGCCATTAATCTATCCCGTCGTACCACCCAAAGCAAGCATTGTTGCCCCTTAGGCATGGAAATAGGTGGTGCATATTGAGATCAAGCGTGTCTCGGCAAACCTAAGGAATCACACCCCGCAAGAACGGCTTTTTCAGGTGAAATCCTTGCATGCCATGTTCGCGAACACGGGTATACCCGTGGCATGAGCTCTGTCTGCCTCCGACCGGGTGGCTGACACATCCTCGAAATCCCAGGCCGGCCAGGGATAGTCCTGCATCTGTTCGAGCGAGTCGTATGCCGCCATCGGGTGATGCAACCTGCGCAATCCCGCCAATATAAGGAGCCAATTTCAAAACTCCCTTTGCCCGCGCTGCAATGGTATAAGGAGCCGCTTCAGGCTCCCCCTCGCCCAAGACCAAAATATAGCAGACCAGAATGCATAGTCAAGCCACACAACCATAACCTAAATAAAGCAGTTGCCGCAGTGTGCCAAGGTGAAAGCTCAGTTAGTCTTAAAGCTTTGTATACAAATATGTTAACTGCCAT
>CAZANS010000376.1:0-2671 GCA_964486565.1 uncultured Victivallales bacterium | reverse complement strand
AGTGCGCCGCCGACCGCCCACGGGATCATCGTCTCCAGCACGGCCTGCCGACTCACCTGCCGCCGGGTCCACCCGATCGATTTCAGGATAGCGATCTCACGACGGCGTTCCGCCGCATATGCATACTGCATGCGCGCCACCGTTAGTCCGATGCCAACCGCCAGGAGCAACGCAAGCAGGGTTGTTCCCTGTTCGCCCAACCCGATCGCCTGGCTGGCCGGTGCGAAGCAACTGTAACCGCCCGTGGCACCGTGCGACCCCAGAATCGCATCCACCTCGGCAATGAGGTTGCTCTGCCGTTTCGCGTCACGGCCATTCACCAACACGCCATTGACGCGCCCATTCAGGGGAGCGGTCAAGCGCGATTCAATGACCGACGCAGCGTCGGAAAGATCCAGATACACATCCGCTTTCGCGGGCCGGGTGCCAGGACTCAGGATACCGATGATTGTGAAAGAGCGGCCCGCCAACTCGATGTTGTCGCCAACCGCCAGTCCCCTTGCTTCCGCGAATGTCTGCTCGATAAGTGCGCCGCTGGTGTCTTCCCGCCGCAGTTCGCGCCCCGTGACAATATCTGTGGCGGAACACGATGCCATTCGTACGGTCTCCATATCCGTCGGCTCGAATCCGCCCACGAGTAGCGTCCGTGCGCTGTCCGACCGCTCCCGCATGCGGAAGCAAAGCCAAGGCGCGACTCCCTGCGTCAGCGGCAGGCGTGCGATGACGGGGATCGACGCGATGTCCAACAAGGTGGTGGGATGCCCAAACGCCTCCAGCCGTTCATGTTCGGGGTCGAGCGGACGCGGATCGTCAGCCGACGCGCCTTCGGGAAGGACGAATCCC
Organism: uncultured Victivallales bacterium; assembly: GCA_964486565.1. GTDB lineage: Bacteria > Verrucomicrobiota > Lentisphaeria > Victivallales > JAADHT01 > JAFGFR01. Next base: position 1,828 of record CAZANS010000376.1, on the reverse strand, counting down.
ACGAAGTGCGCGCCCGTAACCTGCAACGCCGCTTGCGTATCCCGCCGCGCCGCGGCAAACGCCACCAGACCCGCCGCGGCAACAGCCACGGCCAACGCATAGCCGCAGATCATCCATCCCGTTCGTCCAGGCCTTCGCCGCGTCTCGCACCATGCCCATCTCCAATCCTCTCGCATACGGCACCTCTCTCTCTGTCTATCTTGTTGTCCAACGCCTGCGTTCACACGCGCTGTTTATCGCGTCGCTGTGCAACGTTTTGTTCGGCCTCTTCTTCTATGCCGAGTCGCGTGAATTGGCAAGCGGGTGCATCGGCTTGGCTTAGCAGTAGCCTGAGTGTCTCTGTTAATGTGTGCTCAAGCTCCTGGTCTTCAATAGGTCTTTCCTGATGGGGGTCACGCTCAAGATCGTAGATCAAGTGTTGGTGGTTGCCCCCCTTGGGTATGCTTGATTTGCGTGCAGCCCTAAAATGCGGTATCCCTTTGCTGGTTTTGAGATGTAGGCCAAAGGAGGCCTCTTTCAGAGTCTGGAGACCTGCCAGACGGTAATTGGTGAAGTGATAGTCACAAACCGATCCGTCAACCGGCATGCGATGGTACATATACTTGCCGTCGGTCATGTTCACTTCCCGCCCGAAGTATCCAAACAGAATGGCCTCATGATGGTCGCCATGCTTTGTGAGGAGAGGAACCATGCTCTTACCCATGACAGATTCGGGGATATCGCTTATCCCGTGCATCTCCAGAAGTGTTGGCATAACATCTATGGCACCTGTCAATGCCTGCCTCCTTCCGGGAGTCGCGCCGGGATAACGAACTATGAGGGGCAAGTGCACCAGTTCGTCATAACATATCATGTAGTTCTTTGCCCACAACCCGTGCTCACCCAGCAAATAGCCATGATCTGTCGTTAGAATCACCGCCGTATCTTCCCACATATTGAATCTATCCATGATATCCAAGAGCTTTCCCAGCCTTCGATCATTCATGGTGAGCGTAGCAGCGTAGGCTTTGCGCAGATGCTCAACAGCTTCGGGCGTATCCTTGTCGCTGTCTATAGGCGCATAATCGGGACATGTGCTCTGGGGACCGCCCCACTGGTCACCATATTCATCGAGGTATGCCTGAGGGCAATCAAACGGTTCATGAGGGTCAAATAACTCCAAGTGCAGATGCCAGTTATCATCCTTGTGGTTACGCTCGATAAAGCAGCAGGCAGCCTCAATGCATTGAACCGACGAATAGGAGTCATCATTTTCGGAATCACGGTACTCCAAATTTGCCAAATGTTGATGCTGGTACATTTTGCCATAGCAGTATTTTCGGGCGCCAGCCGGAAGCGGCTTGGGATTTACCACGCCATGCCATGGGTCCCAAGGTTGACCTCTCATGTATTCCCACGAATCGAATATATTATGGTATTGATCGCCGGCGCCACCGTTGAAGTAGTGACAGTGGTCAGTGATCATGTGGGAATAGGTGCCAATCTGATCACGCAGAAGCACAGGCAGCAAATCGTCCCACGGTTCCAGCGAGCCCCAAGCTGTTTCTAGAAAATGGATTCGTCCCGTCATCAAGTCCCGTCGTGCGGGTATACATGGCATGGAACCACAGTAATGTTTGTCAAAGACAACCCCACCTGCAGCCAGCCTGTCGATGTTCGGCGTTCTGACCCAGTCGTTACCATAGACTGGCAACATGTGCCGATTCAGTGAATCCATCAGAATAAATATTGTACGCATTGGTTGGTAATATGTGTTCCTCTGCCTAACGATTTGCTCTGCCACCGAGCGGATGCGAGGTTGGCAGAAGCGACTTGTTCGAATTCAAAT
>CAZANS010000375.1:0-2678 GCA_964486565.1 uncultured Victivallales bacterium | reverse complement strand
GACCTCTGGGTCGGAAAGCATATCCTCACGGGTATGCCAGACGTTGCCGCAGGCAGGACATACCTTGAAAATCTCTGATGAATCGGCAATTAAAGCTTGTTTATCCGACATCCGAACACTCCTCCATTTGCGAAATTCGCCAGCAGTCCCTTCCTTCCGACTTGGCCTTCATCAGGTTATCGTCGGCAATAGCCAGCATCCCTGCCGGCAGGTCGGCATCGGAGACACCTAGTATGCCTATGGTGCCGCCAAGGCTTATCGTAACGCGCAATCCACACCTGGGCTCGGAGCCCTCACTCACTGCACGGTTGATCCTCGAGCACAGGGCATCAAGGTTATCTCCACCGTCCAACAGCATAAAGATTAAAAACTCCTCGCCGCCATGCCGGCAAAGCACATCCGAACTCCTGACCTCGCCTTGAAGTATCCCGGAAACAACCTTTAGCACCTCGTCGCCCCTGTCGTGGCTGTGTTCATCGTTGACCCGCTTGAAATGGTCTATGTCGCAGATAACCACACCCACTGGATTGCCCTGTCTTTTTGCCAGCGCTGCCAGGGGGCGTATCATACTGGCAAACCCCCTCCGGTTCAACAGCCCGGTCAAGGGATCCTTGAAACTCTCCTCGGCAAGCCTCATGTTCTGGCTCAACAGGCTTTCAAGAGTATCGCCGAGAGTCTCGAGATGAGAATAAGCTTTCGAAGCGCCCCCATATTTCTTCAGCAGGATTATGAATCGCCTCACGTGCCTTTCGTAGTCGTTTCTGCCGAAGCCGAGGAAATCAAAAACCTGTATGAAACTCACATCAAGCATGAATGACTCCATCTGGTAACCCAAGGAAAGTGCCACACCGGCATCTGAAAAATCGCCGGGGTCATCAAGGGCATCCCTTATCTTTCGCGCAGATTTCCCAAGCCTTGAAAGAAGCTTGTGCGGGTCGTCAAAGAGAACCGGCAAAGACTTGTTTTTAGAGGCTGCCAGCGCCATGTCCCATATTCTGACGTGCCCCTTTTCCTCAGAGGCGAGCTTCAACCATTCGGCCTTGAGAGTGCCGTCAGGGCAGGCAGCAGCAAACATGCCGTAGGCGGAGATCGCCATGACATCAATTTCCCGGCATATGCCGAGAATCTCAGCCATAATGTCAATGTCCGGATTTGCCATTCCAACATCCTAGGTTCAATGCGTATTTCACAAAAGCTCTGACCACTTGAGGATCATATCTTGTGCCGGAGTATTTTTCAATCTCCAAAATGCTTTCAATCAAGGGTTTTCTTTTGATGTATCCCCTTCCGTTGAACACCACGTCAAACGAGTCGGCCACGGAACATATTTTTGAGAACAGCCCGATAGCGCTGCCGGAAAGCCCGCGAGGATAGCCGCTGCCGTCAAAACACTCGTGATGCTCGTGCACAATCCGCGCGATTCCAGCATCCCCCAACCTGACGCGGACTATCGCATACCCGTCGGCGGGATGCCGCCGTATGACCTGCATGTCCTTCTCGCTCAAGCGCCAGCCAGCCTTCAACCTTATATCAAGAGGCACTGCCGCCTTGCCCATATCATGCAACAGCCCGCCCAAACGGAGCATGCGCGAATCATCAGAACCCCTTATGTCCATCGCCCCGGCTATGCCTTGGCTTATCCTGGCGACCCTCAACGAATGCCTGTGGGCCACGCCGTCCTTAACGCTCAGCAGCCTCAGCAATGCCGTGACCTCCGATTCGACACATCTCATTGCTTCTCCTTGCCTAACGCTCTCCTAAAAACCTGCAGGATAACCCTGCCGAAACTCGTCGCCTCATATATCTCGTTGTCGTACATTCCCGTGAACAACTTGGCTATCATCGCCTCGCGCTGATCGTCGGAAACATCCTTGAACTCACACATCATATGAGTTCCGCTCGAGTTCTTGACCTCAGCTTTCAGAGGCGAAGGCAAATCCCGAATGGCTATTGAGACCTCATCCCCGCGTTCGCGAAGCCGCCTCCCGAGAGAATGCCTCAACCGGCAGCCCCCAAGGGACATGTCCTCTATCTCGACCTCTGTATCCCCTCCCACCACACAAGGCTCCATAAGCTCGAAGCGTTCCTCACGGCGCATCCTCGGGGCGTCAAAACACATCAGGCAGCACAATATCAGTATCACCATGTTCAGGGCGCTCCACATCAGCGCATATGGGAAAAACTCCATTGTGTCGAGTGTCCTGTGCTCAGGTATCAGGTTCAAATATATCCCGACTCCCGTCGCAAGCAGCAAGATCGAGCAGATCGTCAATGTATATAAGTCAACGCCTGTCGCGGAAGCTCTGCCCTTTGGTGTCACCCGGAAGGGCTCCCCGAAAGGCTTTATCAGGCTCGACACCACCACCGGCAACAGACGGAACATCCCGAACACCCCAATCGAGGTCGAAATAAAAGGTATATATCTTTTAGGCGCAAGCCATTGCATGGCAAGGGCATAGCTTAACAACATAGGGAACTGGTAGGCCATCAGGTCGCCCGTGGACGTTAAGCGCAGCGGCTGTAGACCTGTCCATAAATAAAGAACGGGCACGATCAGCAGGAAAAGTCTGGTAACGGGTTGGGCAACCCATCCGTAGGGGGAGAAAAGAATCCTCTGCAAAAAACTCAAGCCTTTTGCCCGAAGTGGTCCTTCCGGGACAAAGAAGCACTGGATCCCG
>CAZANS010000374.1:0-2681 GCA_964486565.1 uncultured Victivallales bacterium | reverse complement strand
CGACCGCGGCGGCGTGGCATTCGCGCCAAAAGAGCCTGCCGCCCAAAGGGTTGGGACGGAGGCACGGCATTCGCCACGGTGAAATGGCAGGCACAGACAGTTGATGGTATGCACCAGCCATTTCGCCGCACCGTCTGCCACACCTGCGCTCCCAACGCGGTTCACGCGGAGTTTTGAAACTGGCTCTTAAGTTCCCCCAATGAAATTAATGCGACTAATGAAGCCAATTCCCCCTTTTCTTATTCGCGTTATCCGCGGGGAAATGAATTGGTGTATTTCTACTTGCGCCATGGAGCTAAGCATGGTAGTTTACCTGCGTCTACAGGTAAAATTTCAGGAGAGAAGAGATGACAAGGAAAACGATTTCGTGGAAGCTATGCATATTCTCCATTGCGTCCCTTCATCTTTCCCTTCTGCCGATCCTGGCCCAGGATCCAGACTCGGAACAATTCTTGAGAATGGTCAGACATCCTCAGGGTAAGAGTACATGGGGCAAGCTCGATGGCAAGGCGACGCACCAAAGAAAGAATTCCCCCTTGAGCGAGGCTCCGATATCGTTCAGCATAAGGTTCGCCCCGGAAAATACCTTCGCCCAATTGCGGATAGGCGAGGATGAGATGTATTCAATAGGCCAGTCGCACTTCTCCGACAAGGAGAAGGTCACGGTCATCCCCGCAGCCATGCCCCAATCGTCAATCCTGAGCAACTACGGCTTGCGTCCCGGGGATCTCACCATGTCCTTCCTGTTCTGGGATTTCGAGAAGGAGCTTCCCCGTGAATCTTTCGCCACCCAGCACTGCAGGGTTTTTATCCTAAACTCCCCGGAAAAAGGCGAGACCGTTAAAGTATACATAAGCAACAAGCATCTTTTCCCTCTGAAAGTCGAGTGGACAAGGGCGGGGGATAGCAGGCATTACAGGATGATGGAGGTCAGCAACTTCAAAAAGGTGAACGAGCTTTGGCTGATAGACAGGCTTTTGCTCTCAGGCCCTGGCTGGAGGACCAAGATCGAGTTCTCGAACTGCGACGCGGGCCTGGTGGAGAACGGCATTCCTGAAGAGCTCTTCTCCATCCCCCGGGAATCCGACTGAAGAATTGACAATCATCCTAATTAGTTGCGTCACAAACTGGAGACCTGACTAGAAAATAAATCATAAGAGCCCGTTTTGAAATTGGCTCGGATAATATGTTGAATTTGTCCGCTGAAGCGGCGACTGGCTCTGCTGAGAAGCAACCACTCAAGGGATAGCCGGGCAGGTAGACCGACAGGAAGGGGAGTTCATCCTCCCCGGCCGATCTTTTCCTGGTCTGATTTTACCTTTGCCGCTCAAGCATGAAATCCGCGAGCACCTTGTCGTACTGGGTTTCGATGTCCAGAGCTCTGTAGTCCACGTGGAACTCCCTGCATCCATCCTTCATTCGTGCGAGATATGAGTTGAATTCCCTGAGGTAGTCCTGTCTTACCATCGCGGGCTCGGTGACCATGGAGAAGGACTTTTCCATGTCGAGGAATCTGATCGAGCGGTCGAACTCAAATTCCCTCTCTGCCCTGGACAGCAGATGGAACACGACCAAGTCGTGCTTGCGGAACTTCATGTGCTGGAAGCAGTCCAGCAGCGGCTCGACCTCGGTGAAGAGGTCGGAGAAAACGATGATCATCGCCCGCCGCCTGATCTTCTCGGCAAGGTCGTGGAGCACATTGACTATCCTTGTGTCCCCGCCGCAGCGCAATCCGGACAGGATCGAGAAAATGTTGCCAAGATGCCTCGCCCCACCGTGCGCGGGAATGTCGTTCTGCAGGCCTTCCGAGAAGCATTGCAGCCCGACTGCGTCGCCCTGCTGCACAAGTATCTGCGCCAGTGTGGCAGCGTTTTTTTTGGCGTAGTCCAGCTTTGAGACACCGCCTGACTCGAACCCCATCGAGCCGCTGCAGTCTACGACCAGATGGCAGCGCAGATTGGTGTCCGCGTCAAACTCCTTGATGTAGAACCTGTCGCTACGGGCGTAAACACGCCAGTCAACGTTGCTGATGTCGTCCCCGGGGACGTATTTGCGGTACTGCGAGAACTCCACGCTCGAGCCCCTATGCGGGCTCTTGTGCATCCCGGAGAAGCTACCCTCGACCAGCCCCCGGGCTCTGAGCGACAAGCGGGAAAGCCCCGCCATCACGTCCGGATCTATCAGGCTCGACTTGTTGTTGTCAGGCATTTGTCTCTGAGCTGAGTCGGTTGACGATGTCTTCGCTGGATAGCCCCTCGGTCTCGGCGTGGAAGCTAAGCAGTATTCGGTGCGACAGCACCTCCGCGGCGATGGCGTCCACATCGTCCTTGCCGACAAGGTAGTTGCCGTTGAGTATGGCGTGACCCTTGGCTCCAAGGATAAGGTACTGCACGGCGCGCGGTCCGGCACCCCAGGTCACGAGGCCCTTGAGCCAGCCTGGTGACTCCTCTGTTCCCGGTCGGGTGCTTCTGACAAGCCTGACCACATACTCGTACACATGCTCTGGCACCGGGACTCTCCTGACGAGCTCCTGGTACGCCATGATCTTGTCGCGCCCGAGTATCTTGTTCAGCTTCGCCCTGCTTCCGGAGGTGGTAGTGCGAGCTATCGCAAGCTCCTCGTCATGAGTGGGATAAAATACCTTGATGAAGAACATGAACCTGTCGAGCTGAGCCTCGGGC
>CAZANS010000373.1:0-2687 GCA_964486565.1 uncultured Victivallales bacterium | reverse complement strand
CAAAATAAGAATAGATCCACGGCACACTGCGGCAACTGCTTTATTTAGGTTCAATAACCCATAGTCCTACACGTGCTCGTACACCCTAATCTTAATCCTAATCCCTCCCGGCCTATGGTTTTTGCATGCGCATGCCCGCTACTTCAAATCGCCTTTTGAAACCGGGTTCATGAGGGCGAGGGCCTCCGCACGGCTGATTATGTTCTTCTCGTATAGCTCCTTCAGAGATTTGTCCATCGTGATCATCCCGTCCTTCGCGCCGGTCTCGATTACCGACCCGGCAAGATGGGTCTTGCCATCCCTTATTATAGTCCTCACTGCCGAGTTGTTGCACATTATCTCGAATGCCCCCACCCGCCCGTTGCCGTCGCGCCGGGGTATCAACCGCTGGGCGACTATGCCGAGAAGGGATCCGGCGAGCTGTATGCGTATCTGGTTTTGCTGGTGTGACGGGAAGGAGTCAATTATCCGGTCTATGCTCTGCGCGGCGTCGTTGGTGTGCAGCGTGGCCATGACAAGATGACCTGTCTCGGCTGCGGTAAGTGCGGCGGCGATCGTCTCAGGGTCCCGCATCTCACCCACCAGTATCACATCAGGATCCTGGCGCAGCACGTACTTCAGCGCGCTGGAGAAGCTCAAGGTGTCGGCAAAAACCTCCCTTTGCTCGATCACCGCCTTCTTGTTCGAGTGTACATACTCTATCGGGTCCTCTATCGTGATCACATGGCACGGGCGCTTGTCGTTTATCATGTCTATCAAACTTGCCAGAGTCGTGCTCTTGCCGTGCCCCGTGGGACCGGTTACGAGGATCAGCCCCTGCTTTTTCATCGCCATGTTGGTGACAGGTTTTGGAAGCCCCAGCTCCTCGGGGGAGGGGATGTACTTGGGTATGACCCTTATAGACACCGCCACGTTGCCTCTCTGGTAGAAGCCGTTGATCCTGAACCTGTAGGGGATTGGCTCTTCGGTCTTGCCCTTCTCGTTGCGGTTGATGCTGATGCTCAGGGCGAAGTCAATCTCGCGGGTATTCTCGAAATGATCCCTTTGACGCGAGTTGAGCACGCTGAAAAGCAGACGCCGGGTGTCGCCGGGGGTGAGCTGGGGGATGTCCAGGGCATGCAGGTCCCCGTTTATCCTCAGCGTGGGCTTCGCGCCGGCAGTCAGAAGCAGATCGCTTGCACTGTTCGCTATCGCGGAATGCAGAAGCCTCTTGATGTTCAATACCTTGCCGTCCCCGTCGGCATTCCCCGCAAGCATGTCCCGGAAAGTCTCTATGCCGCTTTCCATGCCCTGCACCAGAAGAAGGAACTCATCGCTGTTGCTGGCTATCCTCGCCCCGTCGGTAAGGTTGATATGCCCCTTGAGGCACAGGTCTGCGAGAGCCCGGGAGAATGTCTGCATGCCGTCGTCCGCGCCGCGCTTGATCACCTCCTCGATCTCCGCGAAATTCCGCTCGGCCACGACCCTCCTGGCCAGGGGGGTAGCCGCAAGTATCTCCACCGCGGGTATCATCCCGTCGCCGTCCGCGCGGGGCACCAGGCGCTGGGCAACTATCGCCTCCAGCGCAATCGAGAGATCAGCCGCCGCCTGCGCGCGAAGATGGTCCGGGAAGTGGTTGATTATCCTCTCAATGCTCTGCGTCACGTTAGACGTGTGAAGCGTGGTCACCACAAGATGCCCTGTAAGCGCCGCGCTGATGGCCGTCTGCATCGTGTCCAGGTCGCGCATCTCGCCGATGAATATCACGTCCGGGCTTTCCCTGACCACATGCCTCAACGCGTCGCTGAAACTCGAAGTGTCCACCCCGACCTCGCGCTGGGTTATAAATGATTTCTTGTCCTTGTGGACAAACTCGATCGGATCCTCTATGGTGACTATGTGCTTGCGGAAGTTCGTGTTGATATGGTTCAGCACGGCGGCCATGGTCGTTGACTTCCCGCTGCCCGCAGCTCCGACGATCAGCACTAGGCCACGCGGTGCCTCTGCGAATCTCGCAACAGCCTTAGGGATGTCCAGCGCCTCGAACTCCAGCGCGCCAGAAGGCACAAGCCTCGACACCAGCGCAGGAACCCCCTGCTGAAGAAGAAAGTTCACCCTGTAGCGCTGACCCGAATCAAAGGTTATCCCCGCATCGAAGCTCCCGTTCTGCTCGAAAAGCTTCTCCGCAGGCTCAAGAAGGACCTCCCTGCGGAACTCATCTATCTGCTCTGCCGTGAAAGGCTCGACATCCAGCCTCTCGAGCACCGTGTTCCGCCTGATGCACGGGGTCTTACCCGCCGTGATGAATATGTCCGAGGCACTCTCCTCGTACATTCTCAAAAGCTGATCTTTAATCCCTGAACTCATGACCCTGACACTGCTCCAGATGTTTAAATGCCTAGCATCAAGTAAATTACCACACACTAGCAGAAAAACAAACCACGATCATGCAATAGAGCCAAATGCAAAACTCCCAGTGGCCGCGCAACATGCCATTTTGGCTTGGAACACACCGGCTTCGCTAGAAGTTACAGCGGTGTCCCGCCTTTCTGCTTCGTCCGAAGGGCTACGCAGTATCCGCCGCGGGGCGGATGCAGTGTCATCAAGTCACCGGATCACGGAGTCCAAAAAACCAATCTTTGATTGATTTCCTGCACGATCAGACGTATGGTAATGAATGTTAGACTAAGTTGCGCTAAGTTGTGGTC
>CAZANS010000372.1:0-2687 GCA_964486565.1 uncultured Victivallales bacterium | reverse complement strand
CCTATTTTCCTGCGGATCTCCTTAGACTTTTCCATTTTTCCTCCTTTTTAAGGGTTGATTTTTACAACCGGTGTCACTATAATGACACATGCTGTGGCAAAGTTCGGAATCCAACAGCAAGCCTGAATACATCATGGGGCATTCATGTCAGGCCGTGTGCGTACTGGCCGGAGGCCAAGACCGAGAGGGATGTCCGTGTCGACTACAGGAAGATAGACAGGGACGACGGCACTACCAGCACCTTTGGCTTCAATTTGACCTCTCCTACGCAGAACATCCAGCCGGGGCAGGGAAGCGGTTTCAACTTTTATCCCTACTCCTCCGGGACGACGACCGACAGGATAATGAAAAATCTTAACCTTTGAGCCAATTTCAAAACTCCCGCGACGCGAAGATTCTTTCCGCACCAAACATCATTGTTGACCTAGGCTCCACGGCAAGCATCATTACCGGCGAGGACCTCCCTATTCAGGAGACGCAGGTCACCGGCAATTCCGTCACGACCTCGACCTTCTACAAGCGTATCGGGGTCAAGCTGAATGTTCCCCCTATGCTTATAAACCGCGATCTGGTGCAGCTCAAAGTCAATCCGGAGGTCACCTCGGTGGTGCGTTTCGAGCAGTTCACCCAGAACGAGATAACAGTCAGCACGCCTGTGATAGCCATAAGGAACATCAACACCGAGCTTTCGATGCTTGACGACAATGGCATAAACCATAGTATGGCGCAATGTGTTCTATGACTGTGGACACATGATCAGGGGAAACCGCCGGGCATGCAGGCATGCATTGTCATTCCTTTTGAGAAATGCTGTGCCGAGGGCTTGCAATGTGTGCGTTGGTCTGATATATTGTTTGTCGTGCGATAGATTTTCGGCGGCTTCTTTTTCCGATGAGTCCGGCAGGGGAAGATTCAGGCTACTCCGGAACGAGAAAAAAGGTTTTATGGAAGATAATGATGTTTTCGCGGCTCTGATAGGACCCTTGCGACGTGCTTTGTCCGATGAGGGCTATGCGATACCCACCCCAATCCAGCAACAGGCCATCCCGCATCTTGTCGCGGGTCGCGACCTTCTTGGTTGCGCGCAGACCGGCACGGGGAAGACTGCCGCGTTCACTCTGCCGCTGCTGCAGGAGCTGACCAATTCCCCGAAATCATCCGCCCCAGGGAGACCGAGGGCCCTGATCATGACCCCGACACGCGAGCTCGCCGCCCAGATCGGCGACAGCATCAGGACCTACGGGCGGCACGTCAAGGTGTCCCACACGGTGATCTTCGGCGGTGTGGGGCAGGGTTCGCAAGTCACCGCTATCAGGCGTGGGGTTGATGTGTTGGTTGCCACCCCAGGCAGGCTTCTGGACCTTATGGAGCAGAGGCACATCCGTCTTGACCGGATAGAGGTATTTATTCTCGACGAGGCCGACCGTATGCTAGACATGGGTTTTATCCCCTCCATCCGCAAGGTGATCGCCAAGCTCCCAGCCAAACGCCACTCGCTGTTTTTCTCCGCGACCATGCCCCCCGTGGTTGCGGACCTGGCGAAGAATCTGCTGCACGACCCAGTGGCAATCACTATCGCGCCGGAAAAGCCCACTGTCGAGCGCATCGAGCAGAAGGTGATGTTCGTGGACAAGGAAAACAAGGACGCGCTGCTGGTGGACCTGATCAAGGGGCATGACATGGACAAGGTTATCGTTTTCACGCGCACGAAGCACGGTGCCGACAAGGTTGTCAGGAAACTCTCTGCGGCGCGCATCTCCGTGTCGGCTATCCACGGGAACAAATCGCAAAAGGCCAGGGAGGCAACGTTGGCAGGCTTCAAGTCGGGAAAGTTCCGTGCCATGGTCGCCACCGACATCGCGGCACGCGGGCTGGACGTGGACAACATCACCCACGTGGTAAACTACGACCTGCCCGAGGAACCGGAGACCTACATCCACCGTATCGGCCGCACAGCGCGTGCAGGGTCCGGGGGCGATGCAGTGTCGTTCTGTGCCAGCCGAGAGGTCGAGTGGCTTCGAAGCATCGAGAAGCTCATTCGCAAAACCATCCCGATGGACCCGGAACACAAATTTCATTCCGAAACGGCACGCAAGGCCACTGGCGCTGACGCCAGGCCAGAACCCAAAGGTCCCCGCGGACAACGCCAGCAGAAAAGTCAACGCCCGCGGCAGGCCCAGGGAGGCGTATCCAGAGGACAGACGACAGATGACAGAGGACAGACTAAACGGAAATACCGAGGGACGGAGAAACGGACGAATACAAATCCTAAGCACTAACCCCTAGAGCCAATTTCAAAACTCCCCGTGGCCGCGCTGCTTGCCATTTTGGGTTCTTCACGATAATGCGCACCTAACAAAAAATAGCCAGTCGCAGTCGTCCGGTTATCAATAAAATGGGGGTATGGCGTGTCAACCAGTTTGTTGTATCATACGCAAGGACTACGTGATTACAACCTCAAAAGTTGTGATTATGTCAGAAACCAGGTCTTGATCACTGTCGAGCTGAAAGAATCCAAATTATGCTGTGTAGCCTGCGGAAGCAGGAATTTCTCCGCGGTGGTCGTCAAAGAAAGGAGGATCAAAGGAGTTCCCTTCGGAACAAAACAAACGGTGTTCATCGTTTGAAAAAGAAGTTCCGCACGATCCGCTTGAAGGATGTCGAAGTCATTGGCATTGACGAATTTC
>CAZANS010000371.1:0-2693 GCA_964486565.1 uncultured Victivallales bacterium | reverse complement strand
AAATTTTTGATTTTTTACGACAACCTATGATTCTTTTTTTTGAGAACCATTTTTTGTGTGCAGGGCGTTTTTTACCAAACCGATAAATAATCAATTTGATAATAAAACAAAAGGAATTATTTATTGTTTTGATAAAACATTCGCAGCTTCAAGCGAGATAAAGGCAATTGAGTTGATCCGAGCGGTGGTGTCGTGGACTTTTACCCTGATATAGTTGTCGGTCCAGCCCTCTGCGCGGTGTCCTGGCGCGAGTCTTTCTATGAGCACGCCCAGGCGTGTGCCGATCTGCGACCTGATGAACTCGGCGCTTGATTTTTCCGCGATTTCCCTGAGCGCGTCGGCGCGTGACTTGACACAAGCCTGAGGGACCTGCCCGGGGAATGATGCGGCAGGAGTGTTCTTTCTAGGGGAGAACCTGAAGACATGCATATTGGAGAAACTGGAGCTTCGCAGGAAGGAGCAGGTCTCTTCGAAGAGCGCAACGGTCTCCCCGGGGAAGCCGGCGATGACATCCGTGCCGATATGCAAGCCCACGACCTTGCCCCTCGCGAACTCGATGAATCTTGCGAAATCCGCAACCTTGTAGCTTCTGCCCATGGACTGCAGTATGGTGTCCGAGCCGCTCTGAACTGGGATATGCAGGAAACGGCAGATGGCAGGGTTGTCTGCCATCATCTCGACAATCCTCAAGTTCTCAGGATGGGGCTCCATGGAGCTCAAGCGCACCCTGAACTCGAAGGGAAGCTTCAGAATCTCACTCAGCAACTCGCACACTTTCTTGCCACCGCAGGAGTAGGCGCTTATGTTCACCCCCGTGAGGACAAGCTCCTTGTGCCCCGACTCAAGCAAAGCAGCGGATTCAGCAATGACCTCGCCGAAATCCCTGGACACCTCCCTTCCTCTGACAAGCGGCACCACGCAATATGTGCATCCGGAGTTGCAGCCCTCCTGGATCTTGACGAAGGCCCTGCTCCTGAAGGGAAAGCTGGCACGTGCATTCTCACGGAAGACCCCATCACCCACAGAACTCCTCCCCCTGTCAGGAGCCACCTTCAAGGGACACCGTATTCCAGAAGCTATGATCTGGGGAATCTCGGACTTTCTAGCGTTGGGCACAAGAAGGTCGGCAGGAATCGGGGATGACGACACGGGAAAGGGAAGATCGCATTCGCAGCCTGCGGCAACGATCAGGGCTCCCGGATACCTTTCCCTGAGATGCCTTAGCCTTCTCCGGCTCTTGCCAGATGCCGCACCGGTCACCGCGCAGGTGTTGACCACCACGACATCAGGCACCGAGATTGAACGGGGGTTGACGACAGAGAAACCTGCGTCCTCAAGCCTGGCGGCCATCAAGGCCGAATCAGACTGGTTAAGCCGGCAGCCCAAGGTGTGCACCGAGACAGTCGGCATGACAGAGCCTTCGCCGCCAAGCTCCCCGGCTATCTTTTCGCTGTCACATGGCATGTCCTGTATCCCGCTCGGATTTCTTTGTCAGGCAGCCTGAGCAGCCTTCTTAGCCCGGAAGCTGGCATCGGAGTGCCCGATGCATTCCCCGCTCCAATACGCTGAACGTGCCTCAGGAAATCCCGCAGAGACCCGAATACCTCCTCGAAGACATCCTCCGAGATGCTGACCTCGGAGAAAATCCCACATGCTGCGGCGACATCCGCCACCGAGGGCAGGTTCATCTGCGGGAAGGACACAGAATGGGCCTCGAATAAATCATGCACTTCCTTGAAGGTGCCTTCGGTCTGGACACTGAAACCGAGAACCCCTCCCGGAGACAGGGCATCCCTGAGCCCGGACAAAAGAACACCTATGTCGCCAGCCCACTGGAATGCCAGGGATGAGACTATCATGTCGAACATGCCGGCAACTACGCCGCCTGTCATGTCAAGCATTGAGAAATCCACCGAGACACCCAGTCCCGATCGCATGTCGGCGGTGCGCTTCTCGCAAAAATCCAGCATCGCCTCAGATATGTCGGTGACAAGAAAGCACCCGTGAGGGAAAAAACGGAACATCTCGCAGGTCAAGAAACCCGTCCCACAGCCAATCTCAAGAATCCTAACCGGAGCAGCCGACCCGCAGAATGACCCCAACACCCTCGCCAATTCCAACGCGGCACGACGCTGCGCCAAGGCATTCTCGTGGTAATACTCCGGATCCCGGGAAAAATTCCTGCTGACTATGCCCGGATTAATCATTGAAGGTAAAAATATCTCTGCGGAGAAACAAGGATCAAACACCGCCTTGTTATCGTTTTATATTAGGATAGGCTTCAGCGCCGCGCCCTGTGCTTGTGCACCGCAGCGACAACCGCGGCAAGCAGATCGTTCTGCACTTGAGCAACGCCAGACTGAGGCTCGGCCGAACCGGAACGGGCTGCAGAAACAGGCTCCACCAGTAGATGGGCATAAGGAGCCAACACCTTGGCCGTGGCGTTTATGACACATACCATCAGAGAGATAAACACAAACACCATCCCCATACCTATGGCCATCAACTTGAAACCATCAGCAATGTTGTCCATTATTATCATTCCCGAATTAAATCTACAAACCAAACTCTCCCGTATCAACTAAAAACAACAATCTAGATGCAATCTCAGGAAAAACAAGCACCAAGCCAAAAAACGCCAGTGTTTTTGGCTCCAGAGACCGAATTCCAAATTGTACACGGGAACGACAGGT
>CAZANS010000370.1:0-2700 GCA_964486565.1 uncultured Victivallales bacterium | reverse complement strand
CACCATGTCTCCATCCTCATTTTGAGTTCGCAGTAGTCACTACAGTGTCACTCAATATATGGATATATCCACGGCACACTGCGGCAACTGCTTTATTTAGGATCACTTGCCCGCCTTCGGTCTTCGGACTTCGCCGGGCATGATCGGTAAAAATTGCTTTTCGGGATTGAATAGCTGGTTTCTGGGCTGTAACTTACTGTTGTTGGGCGGGATTGATTTTACTTGGGAATTTATATGCAAAAGAAACCGACAGGCTGTGAAATGAGGACTGCATTATTGCCCGGGAGTTTTGACCCGGTGACCAACGGTCATCTTGACGTTATCGAACGCGCGGTGTTGCTTTTCGACAAGATCATCGTGACTATAGCGGTCAACGATGAGAAGAGCGCATTGTTTTCCGTGGACGAGCGAAGGCTGATGCTCGAGAAGGTTTGCGGGCACTTGCCCAGCGTCTCGGTGAACGTCTTCGACGGCCTGCTCGTCGAGGCCGTCAAGCAATTCAATGCAAGCGCCGTGATCAGGGGGCTCAGGGCTGTGTCAGACTTCGAGTACGAGTTCCAGATGGCCATGATGAACCGCACGTTGAGCGAGAAATGCGAGACGTTGTTCCTGATGCCCAAGCCTGAGTTCTCGTTTCTGAGCTCCCGGATGATAAAGGAGATCGCCTGCCTGGGCGGGGATGTGTCCCCCTTTGTGCCAACACTAGTGGCCGAGGCGTTGAAGAAAAAATGCTCAAGGTAAATGTCAGACAGCTAGACAACGAGGGCGTGGATCTCGAGGGTGTGCTCGAGCCACGTGAACTTGATCTTGAGGTTTTGCGTGAGGACTCGCGCGGAGTCGAGTTCAAGGGCTGTGTGGGGTACAGGCTGCATGTGTCGCTCGTCAGCGCGGGGGTGCTGGTAAAAGGCTATCTCCGGGCGAAGGGGCACTGTGTCTGCGACCGTTGCCTGAATGAGTTTGAGATGCCTCTGGACAATGTTGAGGTGTGCCATTACTACGAGGATGTAGGTTTCGACGAGATTGACATCTCCCCGGAACTGAGGGAGGACTTGCTGATTTGTTTCCCGATGAAGCTGCTGTGCTCGGTGGACTGCCAGGGGATAAAGATCCCCCACAAAAGAAGTCGGCGTTCAATCCAACCGGAAACCACCAAGTCAGACTCTGGCCAAAACTTGTGGGACAGCCTGGATAAACTCAAGCTGGAGTAGCAGACCAATGAGCAGACTGAGGATCAACAGCCTTTCGATCTACTCCTACGAGTTCGAGAAGATATACGTCGGGTTCAGCGGCGGGGCCGACTCGACTGCGTTGCTTCTTCTTCTCCAGGCAGCCTCCTTGAACTCATCACTCAACCAGTTCAAGTTCGAGGCAGTCCACTTTGAGCATGGCCTTCGCGGGGAGGACAGCCGGAACGATGCCAAGTGGTGCAGGCATTTCTGCGAGAGTCGTTCGATCCCCTTCCGGATGGTCGAGCTGGGAATGGATCCTAAAGGAGACAACATCGAGGCCGAGGCAAGGAAAAGAAGGCTTGAGTTCTGGAAAAAGACTGTCGAGCCGGGAACCGAGGCGGTGGCTCTAGGCCATCATGCCGACGACAACATCGAGAACCTCTTCCTGCGTCTCCTTAGGGGCAGCAACTCCAGCGGCCTGACAGCCCTCCGCTCGGAGCGAGTGCTTGACGGCGTGACCTATCTGCGCCCATTGCTCGGGTTCTACCGCGCCGAGATAGAGGAGTTCCTCAACGGGCACGGTGTCTCGAACTGGCGCGAGGACAGCACCAACTCCGAACTCGTGCGCGCCAGGGCGATAATACGAAACGCCGTGCTCCCGGAGGTAAGAAGATACTTTCCGGAAAGCCGAAAGGCTCTGCTCAAATCGCTTGATGCCCTGCGCAAGGACGCCGAGTTCATGGAGGCCGAGGCAGAAAAATATTTCACGGAAAACATCAAAGGGCGCAAGCGGGTCGAGGCTGCGAAATTCGCAGATATCCATCCTGCCCTGATGTTCAGGGTGCTGAGGCTGTGGCTCAGCTCCCTGCTCGGGCGAGACTTCACCTCTGGATCGGACCTCTTCGAGCGCTTCGAGGCTGAGATACGAAGAAGGCAGACGACTTCCGAGAAAAAGAGCATGCCCGTATTCGGAAGCTCCGCGCTGGTCATACAGAGGGGCTTCGTGTCCTTCGACAAGGACTTGGAGACTGTCGCGATCAAGGTCAACATGCGCGTCTGGGAATGGCGTACCAAGCCCGTTGTCGAGTTTGAGGGGCATTCTTTCAAGGCGTTTATAGTTGACAGCATCGAGAAATCTTTTTTCGAAGACAGGTGCCACGATATTGTCTGCTTCGACGCAGATGTTTTCCCTCACAAGCTGATAATTCGCGCGCGCGAGCCTGGGGATGCGATGACACCCTTCAAGGGCGATGCCCCAGTATCGGTCAAGAAGCTGCTCGAGGGCAGCAGCCTCGGCACCGACGATAGGAGGTGGGTGCCTGTCGTGGCATGCCCCGACGGGGAGATCATCTGGATCCCCGGCATACGGCGCGGGGATTTCGCGAACATCAACGAAACTTGCGAGGGCGAGCTTGTCAACGGGAATTTTTTGTTGCTCAAATGCGAGCGTCTGTGAAATTCTTGGCGCGGGGAGTGATTATCCTAAGAGCCAGTTTCAAAACTCCGCGTGAACCGCGTTGGGAGCGCAGGC
>CAZANS010000369.1:0-2706 GCA_964486565.1 uncultured Victivallales bacterium | reverse complement strand
TCCGGTTGGCTATCGAGAAATCACATGGGGGAACTAACGTGGTCGGAAAATCCCCCGACTCCTCATGGTACAATATTGCCCACACCGGAGAGCAGCAGAGCATCAGGAGAGCTGCTCCGACAAACAATGATATCACAACTCCCGCATGCATGCTGTGGAACATGAACCGCCGGGCGAAAAGTATGGATATACCCAAGAATATCACGCCTATGAGAATAAAGCCGGCAGCAGGGATTCCCATCATCAGCAAGTTTAGCGTCCCCGCTTCCGAGGGATCGTAGAACTGTTTCCACAAAAGAAGAGTGACCAGGCCTGTTATGACTGCCGGAAGATAAAAAAGTGTGCGGAAAAGTATCTTGCCTCTTGGCACCTCCTGGAGCAGTATGGCCAGGATGATGGGGGGCATGAAGGTCATGGACATGATCAGGAAGCTGTATCGCAGCGAGTTCCACAGGGACTCCCACCAGTAGCGGTTGAATATCACATCCCCGAAGTTGTCCAGCCAGACCCAAGACGAGTGCCCGATAAGCTTGTAGTCCTGGAATGCCATTAGCGAGCCCAAGGCCAGAGGCAGATACTGCCAGGCGATTATTGACAGAGCTGCGGGGAGGAGCAGGATATATGCCCAACGGTATTTCGAGAAGCCCCACGCCGCGGCCTTGGTGCCTCCTGGAGAGCCTTCCGGGGTGAAAGCCTTGGTGATTTTCATGAATACAACCCCGAATGACCCTGCTATGACCACGATCGCCACCGATGCCACGACGCGCCTCAGAGCCCTCTCGGCAGGGGAAATTGTCCCTATCATAATATCGTTGGCCCGCCGGTTCGCGGCGCGGAGTATGTCTTGTATCACATCAAGCCGCGCCTCCTCGTCCTCCGGGAGCTGGTCACGCAAAGAGAGTCGCTCGACCTCATGGATGGGGAAGGTCATCATAATGTAGGCGAAATTGCTGTTTTTCCCGTATGGCTCCGGACGGCCGGACCGTATCGCAAGATCGAAGGTCTCCGCCCAGCCAGGAGGGGAAAGCTTCTCTATCTCAGAGTAGCCATAACGCCGAAGCAACGAAGGATTGATGAAGCGCCCGAGCCCTCCCTCGACCATCATCCGGATCTTTATGCCCGTCGCCTCGTCGCTGTCGTAGTAACGCATATACTCCCATGCCGCGTCGCGCACTGCAGGATGAGCGATTTTCGAGAAAAGCCCCATCATCCGGCTGTTCAGCTCGCCCCCTCTTGTGCGCCCGCTCCACAACAACCCCTGCTCCGCGAATTCCGCGGCCAGGTCATCGGGAAGCACAGGCCCGAGTGGCACCGGAGCCATTCCCACCAGATCGGGATTGATTGTGGCAAGCAACTTCTCGTCAACATAAGCGAGCCTCATGCCTATCTCTCCGCGCTCCCATTTCACCCATTGCTCGCCTGAGTCCTTGTCAGCGTATCCGCGGTGGATTTTCCCTTCAGCGTCCGTCCAGCGCTCGGCGGAAAGCCTTACATAAAAATCAAGTGCCTTGGCAGCCTGCCGGCAGTCGAACGCCGTGCGCCACTCGTCCATATCACGGTTGTATATCATGTCCGAGCCCCCGGCGGACCAAAGGAAGGTCACCCACAACCACGACTCGTCCTTGCCACGCCCAAGCATCAGCCCGTAATGCCCTCTTTCAGGGTCGGTTATCTTCTTGGCAGCGAACATCATGTCCTCCCAAGTCCAGTTGTTGTCCGGGAATGCCAGCCCATGCTCCTCGAACAAATCCTTCCGGTAAAGCAGCACCTTGCCCAGAGCACCATCATAGGGCATGGCCCATATCCTCTCTGCTCCGCCTGGACCGACCCGGCGGATCACAGGCCAAAGCTTGGGGTTTATCCTCGCATCAAGCTCCTCCTGAGTCATCGTCGCGAAATACTCGTCAAGCGGGTAGAGGAAATTGTTGCGTACATAGTTGTCGGACTTGCGGAAATTCATATATAGAACGTCCGGTGCCAGCCCACCGGCGATGGCAAGCAGATCTGTCTCGACACCCTCCACTTGAATCGAGGAGAAGGGCAGCAGGCGTATCTCCACGTTGTCCCAGTCGAAATGACCGTACTTCTCGGGCTCGGCCTTGTATTTCTCCTTGTATCGCTCGGCGAAAATCTCCGGGAAGCGTTCGCGGAATCGTTTGACCGCCGCCACATCCGCCCGTGATTTCACATCTGGATTGGTGGGATCTGGAAGGCCGAAAAAACTGACCGTGATGACAGTCTTGCCGTCAACTACAGACACCCCCGACTTGTTGCTACCCTCCAGAGAAAAACAAAACATCGCCAGCAAAAAAAGCAGCAGCCCGGCATGGGCCCTGACAAGACAATCAAATGCCCGACGCAACGTCATGCCTCTGAATCCCGATGAAAATCCGTGAAGTCTCATCAAAATATCCTTTTTCCTCAGTACATATTCATCTGGGCTAACAAATCAAAACCGAAAAAGCCCCCATAATCTAGCACAAATCCGCGATTGCACACACCTCTCGACAAAAAACCGGCACCATTTATCCTCAGACATATTCAAAGCGTCCCCTTGTCCACAAAACTCGGGCCGAACAGCTCCCGCACCTTCATAGTGGCCGAACTGGCGCTCACAGCATAGTCCAAAGCCTCGCAGGCCCATTCATCCTAGAGCCAGTTTCAAAACTCCGCGTGAACCGCGTTGGGAGCGCAGGTGCGGCAGGC
>CAZANS010000368.1:0-2706 GCA_964486565.1 uncultured Victivallales bacterium | reverse complement strand
GTATACAAATATGTTAACTGCCATTTTTGAGATTTAACTGCTTCATTTAGGTTTAAAAATATGCTCATCTCTCGTTCCTTGATAACAGCAAAAATCCATGGCGGGAAAACGGTATATTTGCACATTCCAAGCCCCTAAGAGTAGGTACATCCTAATTTCAGGCTTCCCGCATAAGCGCGTTTGCGAGAGGGGAAATGCATATCGCGCGGTTGATAAAAGAAAATCCAGTGTTACATTTTGCCTTGCGACGTGCCGGGCGCGGCGTTCGAGGCGCGAGCCAGATCGGCGGCAGGAGAAGATACAACGAAAGTTTTTAAGGTGGATATTTCTGATGAAGCATGTAAATGAGCCTCCTGACAATCACGTGAAGGTGCTTGGGGGGCAGGGATGGGTAGGCTTGATAGGGCATCTCGGGACCGAGGCCACGATTGTCAACGCGGCGCGCGTGTCTTTCGGACGCATGAAGGAGGATATGGACGAGAGGGACATAGTGCTCGTGGACTATCTTATCGAGAACAGGCATACCAGCCCCCTGGAGCATGTGGTTTTCACCTTCAGCGTGCATTGCCCCTTGTTCGTGAGGGGGCAGTGGCACCGGCACCGCACATGGTCTTACAACGAGATATCCCGGCGCTACACGGAAGTTGACTTGGAGTTCTACACTCCCGAGAAGCTTAGGAAGCAAGCCCCGGTGAACCGACAGGCATCCGTGGATGCCGATTTCGACGACAGCGAATTCAGGGAGCAGATAAGGCGGCACAACCGGGAGAGCCTGGCATTGTACAACAATTTGCTGGATTCGGGTGTCTGCCGTGAGCAGGCGAGGGGGGTATTGCCGCAGAACATGATGGTGACATTCTGGGCCACGGTTGACTTGAACAACCTGCTTCATTTCCTCGATCTGCGTGACAGCGAGCACGCGCAGTGGGAGATAAGGGAATACGCGGTGGGAATAAAACAGCTTGTCAGGCCGCTTGTGCCCAACGTGTTCAAGACGCTTGAGAAAAACCCTTAGTGTAAGGAGATATGACGACATGAGCAATCCGAGCGATCTCGCCTCGAAAAGAAGAAAGGTCATGGCAGTGGTGAGCACCGTGCTATGGCTTGTGATTTTTTACTACAGCAGATATGTGGCGTGTTTGGCGCTGTTCTCGCTATGCTGTTTCCTGGTGGCGCCCTTGATTTCCAACAAGGACGGCAGGAGGCTGGTCATTGGCGCGTCCCTGCTGCCGGTTGTCGCGGTTCTTTTCATTGATCTTCAGTTGATCAAGGCTCTGATGCTGTTTTTCTGGATTGTCTTCACGGGGCTGGTGGCGGTTTCGGCTGCCGACCGCAGCTCCTAGGAAAGGTCAAGGTGCTGATTTGAATGTTGAAGTCGTCGGCGAGGTCGGGGTTTTCAGTGCGAAACTTGGGTTAGCTTGACACCTCCTGTAGTCTGTCTGTCAGGTCGGCCATGTCCTTCGGGAGCGGGCTGACTATCTCGAGCGGCTTGCCTGTTGACGGATGCCTGAATGAGATGCTCCACGCATGCAGCATCTGTCTCGGGGCATGCGGAAGTCTTCTTGAGCCCCCGTAGGTGTTGTCGCCCAAAATGGGGTGGTGCAAATGCGCCAGGTGAACGCGTATCTGGTGAGTCCTTCCAGTCTCAATCCAGACCTGGAGCACAGACACAGGCTGGTTCTCAATATGTCCCTGACGTATGATCTCGTATCGGGTGACCGCCATTTTCCCTTCAGGTGCCACAGCAATCTTCTTGCGGTTAGCGGGATCCCGGCCAAGCGACAACTCGATCTTACGGGTGCCCTTGATTGGAAATCCGTGGACCAACGCGAGGTAGGTCTTCTGAACCTCCCTTTCCTTGAACATCTTCTGGAGCCTCCCGAGCGTGGTCTTGTTCTTTGCCACGATGACTACCCCGGAGGTGTCCTTGTCCAGCCGGTGGACGATTCCAGGCCTGTTCGCGTCAAAACTCTCCGCGTCCGCACCGTCGGGGCAGTCCTCCGACGAAAATTCCACCGGGAAGAAAGACTCCAGATTCCTGAACCTGTACAGTATCGCGTTGACAAGCGTACCGGAATCTACCCCAGCACCCGGGTGAACAACCATACCCGCAGGCTTGTCCACCGCGACTATGTCAGCATCCTCATGCAGTATCTGAAGAGGAATATCCTCAGGACACGGAGCGGCCCCCTTGCTTTCCATCACGGGGAAGGAAATGATCTCAACCTTGGCCCCATGGGCGATCTTCATGGCCGGCGATATGGTAAGGCTGCCGTTCAGAAGTATAGCGCCAGCTCTGACGGCTTCCTGCCATGCGTTGCGAGAGAAATCAGGGAATTGACGCGCAAGCCAACGGTCCAGCCGCCCAGACTCTTCAGTAGCTACAATATACACTTTCTCTCTCATTTAGGTTTATTGCTTTAGCATCCTTCGCAGTTTTGTTCTGTCATGCATGCTAACTTAGCATGCGAATGCGGGAAAACCAGAATCGGTAATCGGCAACGCGGTGAAGAGCAGAAACATCACAACAACAAAAATAGCCTCAACAACAAATCCCTTCAATAAAAAAATGGTAACTACTCAGGTATTCAGACATCAGGAGTCAGAATGCAGAATAGCCTTCGAATACGCCTCCAACAACTTGCTAACTTCCGAGCCAGTTTCAAAACTCCGCGTGAACCGCGTTGGGAGCGCAGGCGCGGCAGA
>CAZANS010000367.1:0-2707 GCA_964486565.1 uncultured Victivallales bacterium | reverse complement strand
GGATATGGATGATTGAAAAGACTGTCAAAAAATTTGATTTAAAAAGGGACTCGTCAATCAAGGAAGATCTGGCCTTCTGGCTCAACAAGACACCTCAAGAGAGAATCGCCGCCATTGAATTCTTAAGAGGACAATACCATGGAAGTTCAAAGAGACTTCAGAGATCTGCTCGCGTTGTTCAACAAACACAAGGTTGATTACATCATCGTGGGGGCTTACGCACTGGGATTTCATGGGGCCCCCCGATACACGGGAGATCTTGATGTTTTTGTGAAGCCGGACCTCGGCAATGCAAAAAAAATTATGCAGGCCCTTAATGAGTTTGGGTTTGAGTCAGTCGGCCTGACAGTAGAAGATTTTGAGGAAGAAGGCAAAGTCGTTCAACTTGGGGTTCCGCCGGTCAGGATAGACATCATCACGTCGATCACGGGGGTTCGATGGGAGCAGGCGAAAGCGGGCAGAATTGAAGGTTCCTTTGGGGATTTGGTGGTGCATTATGTGGGCCGTGATGACTTTATAGCCAATAAAAAAGCGTTGGGACGTAAAAAGGATATGGCCGATCTGGAAGCTGTGGGAGAAGCGTGAAGTACGGTATCTGTTCCCACGCTGGAGCGTGGGAACAAGGAGTTACCGCCTTATGGGAAGTCCTATTCGGCCTTTTTCGACTTCTGCGCCTTTTCGATTTTGGCCCAGGTGTCCCGGAGTGAAACGGTTCTGTTGAAAACGGGCATTCCCGGGAAAGAATCCACCGGATCCACGCAGAAATAGCCCAGCCTTTCGAACTGCGGAAAATAGGGGACAGCCCACGGTTTTTCTTCCTATAAATCGTGGTCTGTCCCCTATTACTAAAAAATTGATCAAATGCACCCGACGCAAAAACCGCGCGGGTGATTTAAACGTTATCCGAAAAAAGACTTTATACAGCTTCCTACTGCGACTTGAAAAAGGTAGGAGCGAGGAGCAAAGTATGGCAATTAAACTTTTAGTTATCGGAGGCGTCGCGGGTGGGGCAACGGCCGCGGCAAGAGCACGAAGACTTGATGAGCGAGCGAAAATTGTCCTCTTTGAAAGAGGGGAACATATCTCTTTCGCCAACTGCGGTTTGCCTTACTATATTGGAGAGGTTATCAAAAACCGAAACGACCTATTGGTGACCACAGCAAGAAAACTTGGAGAACGTTATAACATTGATATAAGAATCTTTACTGAGGTGGTTTCCATCGATCCAATAAAGAAGCTGGTCCAGGCGAAGAACCTTAGGACGGGGGAGATTTATAATGAAAGTTACGACAAGATTATCCTTGCCCCGGGTGCCGAACCTGTAAGGCCATCCCTCGATGGCGTCGATTTGGGCACTATTTTCAACCTGCGCAATATTCCGGATTCTGACCGCATCAAGGCTTATGTAGACGAAAAAAAACCTGGTTTGGCGATCGTTGTGGGTGGCGGATATATTGGTCTGGAAATGGCTGAGAATCTGGTCGATCGCGGTGTAAAAACAATCATTCTTGAAATGCTCGACCAGGTTATGTCACCACTCGATTACGAGATGGCCGCCATCGTGCACGCTTATCTCAAGGAAAGAGGACTCAAACTGGAGCTGGAAAATAGTGCCAAGTCTTTCTCCAAAAAAGGGAACCGTACTATTGTCTCCACCAGCAAAGGCTATGATATCGAATGCGACATGGTCATATTGTCTATAGGCGTTAGACCGGAGAACAAACTTGCCAAGGGGGCGGGTCTTAAAGTGGGAGAACGAGGCGGCATTCGGGTAGATGCCACAATGAGAACCTCGGATCCAGACATATTTGCAGTAGGAGACGCTGTCGAGATTCGGGATTTCATTTCCGGTCAGCTCACATCAACGGCACTCGCCGGGCCGGCGAATAAACAAGGACGCATCGCGGCGGACAATGCCCTCGGACGGAGATCTCTATTCAAAGGGACTCTGGGAACGGCAATTGTAAAGATTTTTGATATGACCGTTGCCTCCACCGGCGCCAGCGAGAAGCTGCTTAAGCGAAACAATATCCCTTATATGGTAAGCTACACCCACTCTGGTTCCCATGCGTCCTATTATCCGGGCGCTGAATTGATTGCAATGAAGCTGGTTTTCTCGCCCGGCAGCGGTAAAGTCCTTGGGGCGCAGATTGTCGGCAAGGAGGGAGTCGATAAGCGGATCGACGTTCTTGCTACGGCAATCCGGGGAAATATGACCGTTTATGACCTTGAAGAACTGGAGTTGGCCTATGCACCGCCCTATTCTTCGGCCAAAGACCCTGTTAATATAGCCGGATTTGTAGCGTCAAATATCCTAAAAGGCGACGTTGAAAACATCTATTGGAACGAAATTGGCGACTTAAACAGGCACGAAATCACCTTCATCGATCTCCGTAATAAGGATGAGCTGGATAAGGCAGGAATGATTGAAGGGGCACTACATATCCCGCTGAACGAATTACGTGCAAGGCTACCAGAACTCGACAAACAAAAGCGCTACATTGCATATTGCGCGGTGGGCCAAAGAGCGTACATGGGTCATCGGATCCTTGTGCAAAATGGGTTCAAGTCTAGGAATCTTAGCGGAGGGTACAGAACTTACCTTGGAGCCAAGGAAAAAATTATGAAAGAATCTCCAGAAACTCGTCTTTGGCTTAGTGAGTAAGTGTTTTTTTACAAAAATCGAAATGGATAGAGGACTTTGCCG
>CAZANS010000366.1:0-2713 GCA_964486565.1 uncultured Victivallales bacterium | reverse complement strand
GTGGAGCCGTCACGCATGGACAGAGATGTGATGAGCTGGCGGTTGATGAAGCTCGGATAGCTCTGACCTCCAGCAGGCACGTCCTCGCCTCGCGCCGAAACAACCTGGTCTATGTCCAGAGTTATCAATCCTCCCTTAGTCACCTGGGGGGTGATCTTCAGTATCACCCCGGTTTTTTTGTACTCCACCTCGTTGCTTGTCGCCAGTGCGCTGCCCCCGCTGTTGGTGTCGGATATCGTCCGTGTAACAATCGGTATCTCCTGCCCTACATCCAAGGACGCCAGAGTCCCGCTGACTGCGGCTATCTGAGGACTCGCCAGGACCTTGAAGTTCCCCGTGCCAGCCAGCCCCCTGATGTATGCGTACTTGTCTTCGCCATTTGCTATCAGGTACTTGAAGCCGCGCTCCGAATTGTCTGATACGTTCTGTGGTATCAGCCCTGCGTAGTTAGTCCCGAATGTCCCGCTCCAGCTGCCCGGCGCGGTCACCCCGGAAAACTCCACGCCGAACTCAGTGTTCTCGTTCAACCGGACCTCGGCGATCATCACCTGAAGAAGCACCTGCGCAGGGACCGTGTCAAGCCTCGCAAGCAGGGCCTTGATCATCGCGTAAGTCCTCGGAGTCGTCCGGAAGATCAGACGGTTGTTCTTGCCGTCGGCAAAAACCTTCACCTGCACCTCGAATATGTTCGCGGGTCCCTCCTGCTGGCCGGCGGCCTTCCCCTGTGTGCTTGTGACCGCCGTGGTGGTGGCGGTGCCCCCTGCCGATGCAGCACCACCCGTGCCGCCCACCGCGGTCCCGCCGCTATGGCTCATCGAGACACCGTCAATCATGAATATGCTCGCCAAAGCATGCACCAGCTCGTCGGACTTGCTGTTGATGACCTTGTATATGAACACCTGCTCCTGCTCGCCGATGTCCGAGCGGTCGAGCACGTTCACCCACCTTATTATCTCGTCCAGCGCCTCCTTGTTCGCGGCTGAGGCGATTATCGCCTGTATCCTGTCAACGCTGGTCAGATGAATCGAGCCCGGCTCCGCGACCACTTTGTCCAAGGTGACAGGGAAGCCGAGCACCGGAAGTATCGCCGCAAGCTCGTGGACTATCCTGTTCGAGGACACGTTCGAGCAGCGTATCACAATCCTCGGCCATATCGCCTTCTGCTTGTTGTCGAGAAGATTTATCAGAGTCTCTATTTTGTCTATGTTCTCCGGTGTCTCGACGACAAGGATCGCGTTCTCCCCGGTGATGTCGGTGGCCTTGGCGCCTTCCGTCAGGAAGTCGGCGAGCTTGTCAAGGATGTCGCGGGATGCCAGGTTCCTTATCGGGAATATCCTGACCTCGACGTTTGAGGCGTTCTGATGCTCAGCGAATATCTTGCGTTCGCGCGACATCTTCTGGAAGGGCATTATGTTCAGCACCTGACCCTCCGGGGAGCAGTAGGCCCCTCCCATCCACAGGATGTGCTCGAACAGCTTCCATACCTCCCTTTTCGACATCATCAGGTCCCCGCCGGTGGCAGGGTTGTTCACATTCAGTGTCACCGCCCCCTTCACCGCCGGGTCTATAGCGTAGTTGAAACCGAGGACCTTCGCGAACGCCGGGAGTATGTTGGGTATGCTCTCGGCAATCAAATCGAGGTTTATGGGCACCTTATCGTCCTTCTCTTCGAGGTATTTCTCGTAGAACGGGGGCAGCTCCCTGGCCTTGGCGCGCTCCTTCACCTCCTTAAGTGACGCGAAGTCGTCTGTGTCGGCATGGACAACCGGCGGAGCCTCGATCACCCTCACAGTCTCGGCGGGTATGTCCTCCCTTACGACTTTCCTTGGAGGAAGCTTGCTGGTGAAATAACCGTCGTCAAATTCCTCTTCCTCATCAGGCTTCAGCATCTCGCACGACAGCAGCAGCAACGCCGCAGCCGTGAAACTCAATAACCTCATGATGTCTATGACTCTGACTTTTCTGATCTTCATAATTCACTGCCTCCTTGCAGCAGAGTTGCCAGTTTCTCGTCGGTTATCAGAATGAACTGCATGTTCCCGCTTATTACAAGCTCATTTGGCGAGCTCGGGTTTTCCGGCCTTATCACAAGCGACCTCCATAAAGCCGTGGGCTTTTGCTTCCCCAGCTCGTTTACAAACTCGATCATATTCTTCGACTGTCCCTGCGAGCGTATGCTCAGGTTGACCAGAGAAATCCCGTCGGTGACCTTTTCCGTCCTCGCCACCCCGACCGAGGAGAGCACCGCTCCGGTGTCCTCGGCTGCCTTGTTCAGCATCCTCTGGATGTTGATCCCCGTGTCGCCGTCTCTGCCGGGTATCCAGAAATTCCTGCTGTTCGCGATAAGATGCTTTCTTCGAGCGAGCAGCTTGTGCCGCGTGTTCAGCGTAGCCTGCAGTTCCGCCTGTGAATTAAGCAACTCATTCCTCGCATTGGCAGCCCTGTCATCGTTTGGCACTACCCATATAAAGTAATCCCTCAATTGGTAGATGAACAGCGCCGTAAGCAGGAATAACACCAAAAACCCTGCCGAGTATTTCAGTGGGCTACTCTTTATCTCCTCTGTGAATGACCGTCTCTGCCGCATCATTCCTCAACCTCCACAGGCAAATCAATGGCCATGGTCAAATCCTTCACCGGCAGCAGCTCGAGATTTATGTATATGTTCTCCGACCCGTCAGTGTTCCTTCGGGTGTAGGAGTTCTTCGTGTTG
>CAZANS010000365.1:0-2715 GCA_964486565.1 uncultured Victivallales bacterium | reverse complement strand
GACCGTCAGGGTTGACGGAAGCATAATTCGCGTCTCATCCTCCCAGGACGACAGCAATAAATACCTCATCCCGATCCCGCGCAAAAAGGACACCGAGGAGGCCATCGCGGTAGACCTGGAATACGCCCTGAAGGTCGGCGAGCATCTGGGCATCTCGCGCACTATCGCGCTCAAGGCGCCCGAGCTGGACGTGGACACAATGGGCGCCGCCTGGAGCGTGTCAATCCCAGAAAACTATAACTTCACCTCATTCGACGGGAACATGATGACAAAATATACGCCTCAGATCAGCGGGTTGTCGGGGATATACTCGATGAGCCGCCGCTGGACCGGCATCTGGTGGAATGCTGGGATGCTCGTGCCATGGATAATATTCCTCGCCTCGGGCGGGCTAATCATGTGGGCATTCGGACGCAAGAAACTAAGGATATTCCTCGCCTTCATCGGCATCATGGGCCTCCTCGCCGGACTCATCGCCACAGGCGTATGCCTTTCAGAGGCAAGAATACCATCTCTGACCCCCTCCGTTGAGAACACAGCCGAGTTCATCAAGCTGTTCTCACTGCCACAGGACACCCCGGAGATAAAACTCTCAATCAACGACATGCAGTCACTGTCGGTGCTGAACGTTTTCATGGCGCTGGTCGCCGTAGCGATTGCCCTGGCAGGTGTATTCTTCGGCATGAAGAGAAGGAACCCCTTCCTCCTCGGGATCAGTTGCACATTCCTGCTCGCCGGTCTGGGACAATGGCTTTTCTTCAACACTCTGGTCGCCTTCCTTATCCCTATGGCTATCGGCTGCGGTAGCTTGCTCCTCGCATGGGCATGCGTGTTCAGGGTTGCCCGGCGCAAAAGGCTCTCACTCGCTGCCGCGGCGGCTGCGATGGCCCTGGCATTCATGCCTTCCTCAGCCACTGCGCTCGAGGACAACATCATCATCAACAGTGTAGTATATAACATCAGCGCCTCCGACAAGGAGGTCCGCGGCACCGGGATCTTCGAGGTGTCCGCGAAGGATGCCGGGGAGATTCTAATCGTGTCATCCCCGGCGGCAATCACTGGCGAAATACCGGACATCTCAGGGATGCGGGTCGAACGCCGTGAAAACAACTATCTCCTCAGGGTAGAAAGCGCCGGAGAATACAAATTCTCCCTCGACGTGCTTCTGCCTCTCACCAAGGAGAAGAACGGCATTTTCAACTTCCCGCTCCCCCTGCCGGAATGCAACCAGAACCAGGTGAACGTTCAGGTTGACCAGCGCAACGTAGACATCACATCGCTCAACGCCGTGTCATTCAAGACAGGCGACGCTGGTGACAGGCAGTCCGCAACCGCAACTTTCGTGTCTGGAACCACCGGGGCATTCAGGCTCCACCCCCAGAAACGAAACGTCAGCGAGGAAAACCTACAGTTCTTCGCAAATATAGCAGGATTTGCGGATTTCGCAGGCGGTTACGTCGAGATAAGCTACATCGTGGACTGCCAGATCGCACAGGGGGAAATTGCGAAATTCGCAATTGATGTCCCGGCAAACATGGGTGTCACCTCGGTTGCCGCCCCGGACATGGGGGCATGGCGCTATAGCCAAGAGACAAATCTCCTCGAAATATTCCTCACTCAGCCACATCACGGCGACTTCCGAATGGAGATAACCGCGCAGATAGCAAACTGCACCCTGCCATACGAGCAGGAGATATCCATGCTGAAGATACGGGATGCCGGCAAGCAGCACGGCACAATGGGCATCAGCTCGGACCCGAGCGTGCAGCTCGTCATCGAGAAGCCGGAGGGATTCAACCAGATCAACACCGACGACCTCGCACAAGCCCTGAAGGGCAAGATCCGCAACCTCCAGCGCGCTTTCAGATACTACGCCCCGCCAGCGAAGGTGGCCGTCAAGGCAGTGCCCGTCGAGCCCGAGCTGCGGGTAGTCGAGAAGGCCGAGGTGTCATTCGAGGAGGAAAGGACAGTGCTCTCGTCCGACCTGTCAATCGAGGCCACAAAGGCCGGCATATTCTCCGTGAGGATCAACATCCCCGAAAACTTCGACATAGACCAGGTCAGCGGGCAGGCCGTGAGGCACTGGGACGAGATATCCGATGCCGGCAGACATCAGATAATAGTGCATTTCGAGAGCCGTATGCTCGGCACCACATCAGTCCATCTGAGGCTGATGACCGAGAAGGAGATGCCCGCGGAGCTGATCATGCCCAGAGTGCATGTGGAACAGGTGACCAGGCATAGCGGGGATCTGCTTGTCAGGCTCGAACGCGGCACACGTATGGAGACGAAAGAACGCAGGGGCCTCGAACTCGCAGAGGACGGCTTCGTGAAGCCCGGTGCGGAAGCCACACAGAGATTCTCCATCATCCGCCCGGACTGGATGCTGAAGGTCGCATTCGAAAAGGCCGCACCATGGCTACAGGTCGAGAACCTGCAGGTCGCATCCATCTCCGACGGAACTCTCGATGTCAATGCATATTTCAACTACAAGATCGAGAACGCCGGGGTAAAACACTTCCGTGTCAAGCTGCCGGCTAACGCCGAAATCCCAGAATTCAACGGCAACAACATACTCTACCGACAGGACCTCGGCGAAGGCGTTTGGGAGATCGAGCTTCACAAAAGAGAAAACGCCGCATACCGCTTGCATGTCAAGTTCCGCTCGCCACTCGAAAACGTCAAAAGCCTCGCAGTAAGACCCGTCACCGCACT
>CAZANS010000364.1:0-2716 GCA_964486565.1 uncultured Victivallales bacterium | reverse complement strand
GCCTGCCGCACCTGCGCTCCCAACGCGGTTCACGCGGAGTTTTGAAACTGGCTCTGACACTAAATATGCACTTGTGTT
Organism: uncultured Victivallales bacterium; assembly: GCA_964486565.1. Taxonomy (GTDB): domain Bacteria; phylum Verrucomicrobiota; class Lentisphaeria; order Victivallales; family JAADHT01; genus JAFGFR01. The sequence goes on along the minus strand of CAZANS010000364.1, from coordinate 2,638 downwards.
TAATTTGTGTCAATGTAAAATCCGACTTTCCCAGAGATTTTTTGACTCTGCCGTCGTATCGCGGTCTTTCTAAAGGTGGGGGGAGCATCCTGCTCGCGCTTCCAGCGTAAAACGCAAAGGGATCGCCAGCCCTATGGCTGGCATTCTGAAGAGCCAAATTCAAAGCGCAACTAGAGAAGTAGTTGCACACTCCATAGCCTTCTGCTTGTCTGAGAACGCAAAGTAGTTTTTAATCCTCCAAGGTCGGAATGCCTTCGTTGAAGGGACTGCCCCAGAGTTGTGATGATGGAGACGTGCATTGACATCTTCAGTTATCCCGGTGTAGTGTCTGTCAGGGGCACTGGCAGATTCAAGAATGTACACAAAGAAGTATTTCTGCATCTTGCTGGCATGCCAAGCCATAGCTCGACGACCTGGTTCAGTCCGCCTCCGTGCTTCGAAAAGTCTCAGCACTTTGGCGCGACAGCCTTCTCTCTCCGTTTACGAGTCGACCGAAGGCTGGCGGGAGCGACGGGACTCGAACCCGCAACATCCACCGTGACAGGGTGGCACTCTAACCAATTGAGCTACGCCCCCGCGATTAAGCGGAACAGGAAAATACTTCCAAGAAGCACTAATGCAAGAGGGAAAACGTCAAATGCAAAACTTTTTCATCAAAAATATGCGAAAACGCGGTGCAATGCGTTGAAAAACTCTATGCCGGGGGCAAATTCCAATCCAGGGAGGTGTTGGTCGCGGAGTTTTATTTAACGAGGATGGCTGATGCGCAGGTTCAGGAGGACGATAAGGGATCCGGAGACGATGAGATGTTCCGGGCGGCATAGGTCAATGGGCAATTTCGATGTCAAAATGGACTTCCATGGTTACCGAGCCGAGGATGCACTTCGCGAGCTTGAGGAGGAACTGCTCTCCTCAGATGCGGGCAGCATACTTGTCATACACGGCAAGGGCGACGGGATCCTCCGGCGCAGGATACGGGATTTCCTGTCGGGGCATTCGGGCGATTTCGAGGTGGAGTACGGCGAGGCCGCCAACCTCCCAGGCGGAGACGGCGTGACTGCTGTTTATCTCAATTGACAGCCCAAGGAGCATGCCGGATCACAAAAATGCACTCATCTGAAGTTTGACAAGCTAAATACTCCAATCGCGATAGACGCAGCCCTTAGGTTGTGCTAAATTCACAGATTGTTGTATGATCAGTCGGGAAAGTTGTAATTTCGAAGGAAAGGTCCGGGCGAGATGTCCGATAAGATGAGAAGCAGAATAGCGATTACCGGGATAGGGCTGGCATCCCCCAACGGAAGCAGCCTGAGTGAATACAGATACAGCCTGTTGAACGCTGTCTCGGGCATCAGAAACATAGATATGCGATACATGGGGCAGGTGCATGCCGGGGTCTGCGGATTCGACACACTCCGTCACCAGAACAAGCGAGATGTGCGCAACGGTACGCGCGCAGGCTCCATCTCGATATATTGCGCCGGCGAGGCTCTGCAGGATGCCGGCATAGCCCAGGATTCCCTCGCCAAGGACAGGACAGGCGTATATATCGGCCTCACCGAGCACGGAAACGTCGAGACCGAGAACGAGGTCTACAACATCAGCAAGTTCAACTACGACATCAAGTTCTGGAACCACTACCACAACCCCCGTACTGTCCTGAACAGCCCCGCAGGCGAAGTGACGATAAAATTCGGCATTACCGGCCCGCACTACTGCATCGGCGCCGCATGCGCGGGCGGAAACGCAGGCTTGATCCAGGGAGCCCAGCAGCTCGAGCTCGGAGAAGTGGACATGGCCATAGCAGGAGGTGTCTCGGAAAGCATCGGCACATTCGGCATCTTCGCAAGCTTCAAAAGCCAGAACGCCCTCGCCTCCCATCAGGACCCCACGAAGGCCAGCCGTCCATTCGATGCCGAACGCAACGGTATCGTCGTCGCCGAGGGCGGATGCCTCTTCGTGCTGGAAAGAATGGAGGACGCAATCAAACGCGGCGCAAAAATCCACTGCGAGCTGCTCGGATACGCCATGAACTCCGACGCCGCCCACCCCGTCCTACCAAATGCCCCCACACAGGCTCAGTGCATCGATAAGGCACTGAAAAAAGCAGGCCTAAGCCCCAAAGACATTGACCTCGTCAGCACGCACGGCACAGGCACAAAAATGGGCGACGCACAGGAAATCGAGGCCATCAAGCAAGTCTTCGCACAGTGCAACGACTCCGAAGCACCCTTGCTCAACAACACAAAGGGATTCATCGGACACGCCATGGGCGCAGCAGGAGCACTCGAGCTAGCAGGAAACATCCCCACCTTCTCAGACTCCATCGTCCACCCATGCATGAACCTCGACAGCCTCGACCCCGACTGCGAAATCCGCAAGCTCGTCACAGAAGCCCCCATCCAGGCACCCTCAATCAAAACCATCTGCAACAACTCATTCGGAATGATGGGAATCAACTCCGTCGTCATCGTCGGAAAACACCAATAAAGCCCTCTGCCAAAGGGTTCTGATTTACGCAGCAAATCCTTATTCAAAGAGCCAATTTCAAAGGCAGTTGGCCACATAAAAGAAGTTCTAAAGTTCTAAAGTTCTAAAGTTCTCTCAGATCACCAGTCCCAGAAAGGGGTGAGAGCGG